>DATHKK010000567.1:0-4956 GCA_035489355.1 Candidatus Limnocylindria bacterium | reverse complement strand
GCTGCTCAGCTTGTCGTTGCGCGGGTCGTGGTAACTGTCGTTGCTCGAATCCCCACCGAGCGTCTGCGGAGCGGCTTCTTCGAGGAACAGCAACGTGCTCGAAGGCGCGGTGAGCGCGGATGCCCCGATGCCTTCATACAGACCGGTGGTGGCTGTTGCGCGGCTCAGGCGCGCGTTGATGGAGTAGCTGCCGCCGGACTGCGCGCGGTCGCTGGGGCACACAAATACTTTTGGATTGGGCGCGAATTGGAAAAGAGAACCTTGCCTGGGATCGAACTTGGTCGGGTTGCCGAAGTCCGTGAAATAAATCCATCCGTTGCTGCCGGAGCTTTGGCCGGTGCCCACGGCGGAATCCCAGACGTTGGGAAGCTTGTCGTCCGATTCGTCGGCATACATCTGCACGGCGACGGCGAGCTGGCGCAGGTTGTTCACGCAGGCGATGCGACGGCCCGATTCCCGCGCCTGCGCCAGGGCGGGCAACAGCAACGCGGCAAGAATGGCGATGATCGCGATGACCACCAGCAATTCAATTAACGTGAACGCCGTTTTTCCCCGCTCCATGAGGTGAGAAAAGCAGGCGTGGAGATTTTTGCAACGGAGTTTTCAGTAAGGACGCGTGCAAGAATAGGAAGCGCGGAGCGCCCTGCCTCGCTCCGTAATCGGCACTTGCGCGTTACCGAGTTGAGGAACATAGGATGACGTTCATGAGAATCCTGATTGCCATGGTGGGCTGGCCCTTGCGCGCGATACTGGCTGTGTTGATGCTTGGCGCCATGTCGAACGACAGTCGCGGAGCGGACAGCACAACCAACTTCGTGCTCGTGCTGCACGGAGGCGCGGGTGTGTGGCGCAACGAACTGACGCCGGAGCGCGAAAAGGAATCGCGCGCGGCGATGCGGGCGGCGCTCGTGGCGGGTCACGCGATCCTGCGGACGAACGGGAAGAGCCTGGATGCAGTCGAAGCAGCAATTCGCATCCTGGAGGATTCGCCGGTCTTCAACGCGGGCAAAGGATCGGTGCTCACGGCCGAAGGCACGGTGGAGATGGATGCTTCCATCATGGAAGGAGCAACGAAGAAGGCGGGCGCAGTTGCTTCGGTGAAACGCATTAAAAATCCCATCACCGCCGCACGCCTGGTGATGGAGAAATCTCCGCACGTCATGATGGTTGGCGAAGGCGCGGAGAAGTTTGTGAAAGAGCAGGACGTGAAGCTGGTGCCGCCGAGTTATTTCATCACACCATTTCGCAAAGAGGAATGGGAACGGGCGAAACAAAAGAAGAGCGCCAAGCGCAGCGCCGAAGCGGAGGCGCGCGATGCCATTGGAACGGTCGGCGCCGTGGCGCTCGATACGCGCGGCCATCTCGCCGCCGGCACTTCGACGGGAGGAATGTTGAACAAGAAGTTTGGGCGTGTGGGCGATTCACCGATCATTGGCGCGGGCACCTACGCGAACAATGGAACGTGCGCCGTCTCCTGCACGGGTCACGGCGAGTATTTCATTCGCTCCGCCGTCGCGCACGATGTGTCCGCGCTGATGGAATACAAGGGACTGTCCGTGCGGGCAGCGGGGGAGCAGGCGCTTGCGAAAGTCGATCAACTCGGAGGCAAGGGAGGATTCATCGCCATGGATGCGCGCGGCAACATCGCTATGCCATTCAACACGGATGGAATGTTCCGCGGTGTCATCCGTGCCAATGGCGAGATCACTATCACGGTGTTTCGCGAGTAGCAGGTGCGGACAAGCTCGCTACCGAAAAGGATTTGCGCTTCCATCGCGCTCGGTGACATCAAGAACCTCGTTGCTGTAGCTGCCTCAACTGATCGGAAATTTGCGCGAGGCTGTGGTTGATTTGTTTCAACGTCACACGCCGGTTCAGCACCACGAGCAGGAGCGTCGTGAGCGTGCCGCAGGCAAGAATAATCACGGTGACGGCGACGGCCAGTAGCCCCTTCGTTACCACGTAGCTCAAGGTGAAGTGAAGGCCGAGCGCCTGCTCCGGCGTGGCAGGGCCGGCCGGCCGCGAGCCAGTGGCTGAATTCGTGTAGCGAGGCAGATAGCCATACTTCTCGTAGTCGGACATGATCTGTTTTTCCTTCGGCTGGTAGAAAATCGAGTAACAAACCAGCACGCCGATCCCGCCAATCACGGCCAGCACCCAGAACGCAACGGCGAGGCCGGTCAGCCATTTCAATCCGCGCTGCTGCGCCCGCAAACTGTGCAGCACGCGTTCGTCTGCCGAAGCGAGAGTGGATGGCGTTTCATTTTGTTTCATAGCTTTTATCCTCGAAGGCGCGGCGAAGCGCGCGTTTGGCGTAATGGATTCTGGAACGCACCGTCCCAAGCGTGCTGCCGGTGACGCGGGCAATGTCGTCGCAGCTCATGTCTTCGATGAAGCGCAGCACGAGCGCTTCACGATGCTCCGTTGAAAGTTGATCGAGCTGTTGCCGCACAGCTTCACGGTCCACTGCTTCGTTCAACTCATCGTCAACAGCGACATGCTCGACTTGCTGTCCATCGAAGCTGCGAAATTCAATTCGATGGCGGCGGAACTCCCGGCAAACCCGATCCCGCGCGATGCGAAAGAGCCAAGCGCGAAACGCCGCGGTGTCGTTCAGCTTCGGCAGCGCGCGGAAAATGCTGAGCCAGATTTCCTGGAGCAAGTCCTCCGCATTTTCGTGTCGGTCGTGCAGCATTTTGCTGACGTAGAACCGTAGGCGCGGCGAATACATTCGCAGCAGTTCAGCGAACGCGGCTTCGTCGCCGAGTTGGCTTCGCACTACGAGCGTCAACTCGTAGGCTTGTTCGATGTTGTTCGCCACGCGGGTTTGTTCGTCAAAGGATAGGTGTCTCCCGCAGGCAAAGAAGTTCAAACGATCTGGGGAAATCCTCACCAGGAGCCGAAGAAAGCGTTGAAACGGCTCCGCTCGCCTCGCTACGTTCGGAGGCATGAACCCGCTGAAATCTTTCGCCACGTGTGTCGTGTGCCTTTTCGCATTCGGGAGCAGTGCGGCGGAAAGCTACACCATCGCGGTCATTCCCAAGGCCACGTCGCACGAGTTCTGGAAATCAATTCACGCCGGCGCGGTGAAAGCCCAGCGCGAGCTTACGGAAAAGGGCGCGAAGGTTGAGATCATCTGGCAGGGACCGTTGCGCGAAGACAATCGCGACCAGCAGATTCAAGTGGTTGAAAATTTCATCAGCCGGCGGGTGAGCGGCATCGTGCTCGCGCCCACGGATGCGAAGGCGCTGGTCAGTCCAGTCAACACTGCGGCGCGCGCGAAAGTGCCGGTCGTCATCATCGACTCCGGATTAAAGTCGGATAAGTACGTAAGCTTCGTGGCCACGGACAATTACAAGGGCGGCGTCATGGCTGGCGAACACATGGCGAAACTTCTTGGTGGCAAAGGCAACGTCATCCTCCTGCGTTACCAGACTGGTTCGGCGAGCACGGAGGAACGCGAGGCTGGATTTCTGGATGCGATCAAGAAAGTTCGCGGCCTCAAAGTCATTTCCAGCGACCAGCACGGCGGCGCGACGCGAGAGCTTTGTTATCAGGCGGCGCAGAACATACTCAATCGTTACGGCAAGGAAGTGAACGGCATCTTCGGTCCCTGCGAACCGGTGGCCAACGGCATCATCATGGCCCTGCGCAACGCGGGCAAAGCGGGCGGCACAGTGAAAGTCGTCGGCTTCGACGCCGGTGGCCAGACGGTAGAAGCGCTGAAAAAAGGCGACGTGCAAGCGGTTGTCGTCCAGAACCCGATGCGCATGGGTTACCTCGGCGTCATGACAATGTTCGATCACTTGAGCGGCAAGCCCGTCGAGAAGCGCGTGGACACCGGCGTGTGGATCGTCACGACTGAAAACATGGACACGCCGGAGATGAAGGATCTTCTCTATCCGCCGTTGGAGAAGTATTTGAAGTAGCCAGGAAAGCCTTCAGATCCCGGACAGAAGTGCGCCTTTGTGATCGGTCATCACTATGATTGGTACGAGCGCGTTCATGGAAAGCCCATGTCGGGTTCCACGAACGGACTTACGCGATTCTGGTATCCAGAAAAATACTTGCCGCCCGAGGTTCGTTCCTACCTTTCCGTGCAAGCAAAGTGCTGATGGTCAAAAGCGTTGAATCCCTCTCCCATCCTTCTCTACCTTTCCCCCATGAAGCCACTGAGAATTTTCGCCACAGGCGCGTTGTTTTTCTCGCTGAACGTTTTCGCCGCCGACACCTACACCGTCGCCGTCATTCCCAAAGGCTCGACGCACGAGCATTGGAAAACGGTGCATGCCGGCGCGGTGAAGGCGCAGCGCGAACTCGCAGCGAAGGGCGTGAAGGTGGAGGTGATGTGGCAGGCGCCGTTGCGCGAGGACGACCGCGATTACCAGATCCGCGTCGTGGAAAACCTCATCGCGCGCAAGGTCAGCGGCATTTGCATCGCGCCGCTGGATTCCAAGGCGCTCGTGCCGCCGATCAACACCGCCACGCACGCGAAGATTCCGATCATCGTGTTCGATTCCGCGGTGAAGTCAGACAAACCGATCAGCTACATCGCCACGGACAATTACAAAGGCGGCGTTCTCGGCGCGGAGCATCTGGGCCAACTGCTCGGTAGTAAGGGCAACATCATCCTGCTGCGCTACGCGATTGGTTCGGCCGCGACGGAGGAGCGCGAAGCGGGTTTCCTCGACACGATCAAAGCGAAGTTCCCGGCGTTGAAATTGATTTCGAGCGATCAATACGGCGGCGCGACGCGCGAGACGGCTTATCAGGTTTCGCAAAATCTCTTGAACCGCCACGGCAAAAACGTGGACGGCATTTTCTGCGTCAACGAGACGCTTACCGTCGGGATGACGATGGCGCTGCGGAACATCGGACGCGCCGGCGGCACGGTGAAACTTGTCGGCTTCGACGTGGGCACTCAGGCAGTGGAAGCGATGCGCAAAGGCGACGTGC
>DATHKK010000566.1:0-5274 GCA_035489355.1 Candidatus Limnocylindria bacterium | reverse complement strand
CAACACGGAATCAGGAGTCCGCCTGGTTGAGGGCAAAGTGCTCCTGCCGAAGGGCCTGACAGTCGCGACTCCCAATCCGCTTTACGTCCAGGGTGATTACAACACCGGGACAAACTTATCGCCGGCGTCCCATGCAACCCTGTCAAAGGGGACAACCAACACCGCTTACACGCGTCCCGCCGCCCTGATTGGAGACGCCATCACAATTCTTTCCGGCAAATGGAAAGATTCGGATTCAACCAAAGAATTAACCCAGCGAAAACCCGAGGACACCACCGTGAATGCGGCCTTCCTCGCGGGCATCGTCGAGACCACGAATAGCCTTTACAGCGGCGGGGTCGAGAATTTCCCGCGGTTCCTGGAAGATTGGGGCGGCACTTTCACCTACAACGGTTCGATGGTCGTCATGTATCCCAGCAAGTACGCCATCGGCGATTGGGGCGGAACGGGTGAGGACATCGGAATCTACAACGCTCCGGTGCGCAAATGGGCCTTCGACAAAAACTTTTCCTCGTATGACAAGCTCCCTCCCGGCACGCCGATGATCCGTGGAGTGATTCGTGGCAAATGGTCGGCGATCGCGGCGAACACGGGGCCGTGATTCATGCGACTCCCCTCGCTGATTCTAATCACGTGTTGTCTCCTGTCAGCGCTCGCGACCGGGGTGCGGGCCTTCAACCTGAACGTCGGCGAAATCCATCATCCGGAAAACGGCGTCCTTGTTGCGGCTGAGATCGAAGCCAACGGAGAAAAGTTCTCTCTCCTGGTGCCACGAGGCTGGCGGGCCGCGTTAGCCGCCGACGCGAATGGTGTGTCGCTGGAATCGCGCTCGGGAAAGACGCCATTCTCCATCCATTTCTCGACGGGCGATGCGGGGGCCGTCCTGCGCAGCGCCGATACTCTTCGCCAAGCCACTATCCCCCTCTTGGAAGGAGCGCAGGTGATCGAGGAATTTCCCGCCTACAGTGGATACGGGGCGGGGCGTGGCGTGGATTTTTCCTTTCTCCTGCACGGGAACCGCATGCGCGCGCGCGTCGCGGTCATTCCGCTGGCGCAAAGTTATGCCCGATTCGTTCTGACCAGCGACCCGGAGGATTGGCCCGCGGCCCAGCAGACTTTCGGCCGCACTTTGACCTCGTTCCGGCGCGCAACTGTCACGCTGGCCAGCCAGCAGAGAAACCGCAGCCAGGAACGGCGACCTCAGGACAGGCGGGCGCTTGTCCAAGCCGAGGCCGCCGGGCCTGTCGTGGATGATCTGCCTCCGCCGCTCCAGCCCGGGATGCTCGTCCCGCTCGGCTCGCTGGAAGTCAGGAAGCCATCGATGTTCGAAGGGAAATGGGATTACATTTTGCTGGGTCTAATTTTCACGCTGGCGCTGGCGCTCGTCGCCAGAACGTTGGTGCGGCACAAACGCGAGGCGGAAATCCGTGTGCTGACCGGGAAGTATCTGATGGACGGAATCGAAGCAGCCCAGTTCAAAATGCCGGCGCTCTTTCTGTCTCCCTTCTCGAATTCAAATCTTGAAGCGAAACCCGATGCCGATGGGCGTGCCAAGGATACCAGCGATGAGACGAACGCCGCGAAAGGACCGCTGGCGGAATTCTTCGCGCAGGCGCCCGAAGATCTCGCGGCCATTCGCAAGATCATTCCTGAACTGGGCCGGCCCGCTGAAGACGCTGAACGCCGGGAAACATTTCTCAAACTGTTCGATCTCATCACCGCGCTCAAGACGAAGGCCAACTGCTGGGATTTGCGCCCGGTCTGGCAATTGACTTCAGCCCTGGAGCTGTTGGTGAAGCGCCTCGCGGACAAGTCCAAAGAGGCGACACCTTCCACGATCCGCACGATTGCCAGCGCGGTGGATTTGCTCGGTGAATTATGCGTGCCCGGCGTGCGGCCCGATCTGATTATCAATCCGCCCATCTCCGTCCTGGCGGTGGATGACGATCCGTTGTGCCTGCGCGCCGTGACGTTCGCTCTCCAGAAAGCCGAGATGATTCCAGACACGGCGGCGACGGGCGAGCGGGCCTTGGAACTGGCCGCGGAAAAATATTACGACGTGGTCTTCATGGACATCCAGATGCCCGGCATCGACGGCCTGGACGCGTGCGCGCAGATTCACAAGGGTGAAAAGAACATGACCACGCCGGTGGTCTTCGTCACCGTTCGTTCGGACTTCCACACGCGCGCGAAATCCACGCTGGTGGGCGGAACGGACTTGCTGGCCAAACCGTTTTTGATGTTTGAGATCACGGTCAAAGCCCTGACCTTCGCGATGCGTAAACGCCTCTCCTTGGCGGCATCGCTCCAGCGTGAAGTGGTTTCCCAAAGCGGCGCGAGCCAGATCGAACCAGCGGGGGTCCCGGCGCCACCCGCAGCCGTGCGCAAGCCCTCTGAAAGTGCGGCGGCGCCCACTCGGGATGCTTCGCCTGCTCCAACGCACACCGTCATGGTCGCCAGCACCGTGACCAGTTCTCAAAAGGCGGAGTCTACCTCGCTCGTGGCTTCACCAGTTGCGCCTGAACGAGATCTTCACGAAGAACGGATGGAGAAAAAACGCGGCAAGCGCGGCAAGCGGCGCGACCAGGACAAGAAAGCGTTGGTTGCGGATGGAAGTGCTCGCGAAGATCGGAACGCCGCCCTGTTCATCCCCTGACTTCTGCCTGCAAGCTTTCGCGCACGCGCGCGAGTTCTGATTTGAGATCCACGATCTGGCCCGTCAGCGCCGACCAATCCTCATTTTTGGCATTCTGTTCCATCGTCGCGCAGAGCGCCGCCAGCCGGTGCGCGCCCAGGTTGCTCGAGCTGCCTTTCAGCGAGTGCGCGGCGCGTGTGGCGACGGACGTGGCGCGCTGGGCCACGGCTTCCTCCATGCGCTGCACGCACAATTCGGATTCGCGGCCGAACAGCTCGCTCAACTCCACTAGCGGATCGGGCTGGCCCGGCTCGCGCAATTCCTTGAGTCCAGCGATGCAAACCGGATCGAGCACCACCGCGGAAAAGTCGGGCGCGGGCCGGCGTCGAATGGCGCGGTTCAGCGCGGCATCGAGCTGCGCGATGTGCAGCGGTTTCGTCAGGTAATCATTCATCCCGGCGCTGAGGCAATTCTCGCGATCGCCTTCCAGCGCGTGCGCCGTCACGGCGATGATGTAAAGCGGCGGGCGGCGCCCGGCATTTTGCTTTTCGAATTCACGAATGCGCCGCGTGACTTCGTAGCCGTCCAGTTCCGGCATCTGACAATCCATCAGCACCACGTCGTAAGAGACGCGTTCCACTTCCTGCAATACTTCCGCGCCGTTGCCCACGGGGTGCGCGCCGTAGCCGAGCTTCTGCAATTGTCTCAGCGCGAGCTTCTGGTTCACCGCATTGTCCTCGGCGAGCAGGATTCGCAGCGGCTGCGTCGCGCGTTTTTTTCCCGTCACCGGCGCGTCCGTTCGCGTCGCCGCTTGCGGGGCCGTGGTGAAAGTGGTGTGAGTGCTCGTCAGCAGCGCGTCGAGCAAACGCGATTGTTTCACCGGCTTGATCACGCAATGACTCACCCCGGATTCCTCCATGAGTTCGTGATCAAGCCGCTGGCCGAAAGGCGCAAGGATCAGCACGCGCGTGCTGGCGAGCGCGGGATCGTTCTTGATCGCGCGGGACAACGTTAGCCCATCCATGCCGGGCATCTGCATATCGAGGAGGACCAGCGCATAAGGATCGTTCTCCGCAGCGGCGGCGCGCAATTGGTTCAAAGCATCAGCCGCGTCGCGCGCACTCCCACTGCGGAAGCGCCAGCGTTCGAGCTGATGCCGCAGCGTGTCGCAATTGGTCGCGTTGTCGTCCACCACGAGGACGCGCAGGTTATGAAAATCCGGGATGTTCTCCTGATTGGCGAGCGAAGGCGGTTGCTTCTCCAAGGTCAGCTCGAACCAGAACTTCGAGCCTTTGCCCAAGGCGCTCTCCACGCCGATTTGGCCCTGCATCAAGTCCACGAGCTGTTTGGAAATAGCGAGGCCCAGTCCGGTGCCGCCGTATTTGCGCGTGGTCGAACCATCCGCTTGCGTGAAGGAGCGAAAGATCAGCGGAATCGTTTTCTCGGCCATGCCAATGCCCGTGTCATTCACGGACACGCGAAAGTGAACGTCCTTCTCCGTCTCTCGCAGCCGGGACACGCGAATGATCACTTCCCCGCGCTCGGTGAATTTCACAGCGTTCGCCACCAGGTTCGCCACCACCTGCCGCAATCGGCGCGGGTCGCCGCGCAACGCCATCGGCATCTCGTCATCGATGGAGTAAACCAGTTCGACGTTTTTGCTTTGCGCGCGCTGCGCCAGCATTTCCGCCGTGTCCTCGATGGTCTCGCGCAGATCGAAATCAATTTTCTCCAGCGAGAGCTTGCCCGCCTCGATTTTCGAGAAGTCCAGGATGTCGTTGATGATGCCCAGCAGCGTGTCGGTGCTGCTACGAATCGTGTCCACGAACTCGCGCTGCTCTTCATCCATCGTCGTGTCGATCAACAGGTCCGTCATGCCGGTGATGGCGTTCATGGGCGTGCGAATTTCATGGCTCATGTTGGCCAGGAACTCCGTCTTTATCCGCGCCGTCTCTAGCGCCGCATCGCGCGCGTGCTCCAACGCCACTTCGGCTTCCTTCAGTTGCGACACGTCGCGCGAGATGCCGATGATGCCCGTGACCGTGCCGGATTTGTTGTAGAGAGGAACTTTTGTCACCGAAGCCCAGCTCTCCTTGCTGTCGCGATCGACGAGGCGTTCGAGCTTATTGATCAACGGCTGGCCCGTCAGAATGATGCGCTGTTCGTCCGCGAAGAATTCATCCGCCAGTTCCTTCGGATAGAACTCGAAATCCGTCTTGCCCAGAATTTCGTTCGGGTCCTTGATGCCGAGCCGCTTCTGCATCGACGAGCTGACGCGCAAAAACCGGGACTTCACGTCTTTGAAATAAATGCGGTCGGGAATGTTATCGAGGAGCGCCCGCAGCAAATCACGTTCATAGGCCAGCGCTTCCTCGGTTTTCTTGCGCTCGGTCACGTCCCAGAAAATTCCCTGGATGCCCACGACGTTGCCGGACGTGTCGTAAAGCGGTGTCTTGATGACGTGGACGAAAATGCGATCGCCCTGCGGCGTCTGGTTAGCCTCGATCGTGTCCACTGGCTCGCGCGTCGCCATCACCCGCAAATCATCGCGATGATATTTTTCGGCGAGGTGCGCCGGGAAAAAATCCCAGTCGTTCTTGCCCAGCACTTCGTCGAGCCGTTTGCCCAGCGACGCGCAG
>DATHKK010000565.1:0-4394 GCA_035489355.1 Candidatus Limnocylindria bacterium | reverse complement strand
TATGAAGGCAGCGTGGTGACGTTGCTCGCCACCGGGCTTGGCACGAACACGTTCGCGAACTGGAGCGGCGTGGTCAGCAGCGCGTCGGACCGCATCACGCTCGTGATCGTGTCGAACACCACGGCCGTGGCGACATTTGTTCCCATCGTGCCGCCCGCTTACACGCTCGCGATCGCGGTGAGTCCCACGAATGCCGGCACGGTTTCCATGTCGCCCGCGCCCAACATGAACGGCGCTTACTCCGCCGGCGCAATCGTCGCGCTCGCGGCGCAACCCAGCGCCGGATTTCAATTTGTGAATTGGAGCGGAGCTTCGAGCGAAACGAACAATCCAATTCTGATCACGATGACGGGTAACCAATCCGTGACGGCGAATTTTGTCGCGCTGCCGGCGATCAAGTTTGATGAACATGCCGGTGCTTACGCGGGACTGTTGCTGGACGATCACGCGATGAATACATCCACGAACTTTGGAACCAATTATTCGACGCTGGGACTTCTCTCGGTCCGCGTGACGAAGCAGGGCGGCTATGGTGGCGCGGCGACCATCGGCGGCCTTCGCCAATCCATCGCCGGGCAATTCGATCGTTTCGGCTATGCGCCGCTCGTGATGCGCCGCGGCACGCTCAGCGGTTCGCTGCAAATCGACGTGGCGGGCGGAAGCATCACCGGCCTGCTCACGGATGGGGTCAGCGCGCCCACGCTGTTGCTTCAACGCGCGATGGACCCGACCAACGCGGCGGCGTTCGCCGGGAATTACCGGCTGACGTTGGGCGCGAATGAAGTGGTGATGAGTGAAGGCTCGGCGACACTGCACATTTCCAGCAAAGGCGATGCGCGATTGCGCGGACGGCTCGGCGATGGAACTGCGTTCACGGTGCGAGCTTTTCTTTCACACGATGCGCGCATTCCAGTTTTTGTCCCGCTCTACGGAAAGCATGGGGCGCTGCTGGGCTGGCTGAGCGCCGGGACCGACGGACGTGTGCAAGGCACTGCGCGCTGGCTGCGGCCTGGCAATTCGCGGAGTCAAAATTTTCCTTACGGCTTTGTGCTGGAGGTTGCTATTCAGGGAGCCACTGAAACCGCTTTTCAGTCGCGACGCGTGAATGCTCTTCCTTTCCTGCTGGATGATCCGTTTTGCCGTCCGGGGCCGCTCAGTCTCGCAGTACGGAAGGCGCTCATTGCCCGCGCCATCGGCTCGCGTTCGAATTGAAGAAGCTTCATGCTGCGCGGGCATGACGACACTTATCATCGCCACGCGCAACGCGCACAAAGTGGAAGAGATTCGCGGAATCCTCGGCGCGGCGTTTCAGTTTCTCACCCTGCGAAATTTGCCAAATGCACCGGCGGTGATCGAAGACGCGAACACCTTCGCGGGCAACGCCACCAAAAAAGCCGTCGAACTCGCACGCTGGGTTTCTTCTCAACCTGCCACTTTCAAACTACAGCCTTCCACCCTCACTTACATCCTCGCTGATGACTCCGGGCTGGAAGTCGATGCGTTGCACGGCGCGCCCGGCGTTCACTCCGCGCGTTTCGCGGCGCTCGATACGGAGGCGTCGGGAAACTCTTCCGACGCTGACAACAATGCGAAGCTGCTTCGGCTGCTCGCCGACGTGCCGTTGGGCCGGCGCACGGCGCGCTTTCGCTGCGTGATCGCGCTGATGCCACTCCTTCGGGCGGAAGCCTCCCGTGCGTCGCCCGTATGCGCTGCCGATGAATTTGAATTGCAGACGGAAATTTTCGATGGCACGTGCGAAGGCCGAATCAGTTTTGCCCCCAGTGGCACGAAAGGTTTTGGCTACGATCCGCTCTTTGTCCCCGATGGTTTCCAACAATCGTTTGCCGAGCTGGGCGAAGAGGTGAAGAACCGCATCAGCCATCGCGCGAAAGCATTGGAAAAATTGCGCACCCGCCTGCGGAGTTGAAGCGTGAAGGGAAGCCGAGCCGCTGATGGCCGCAATGAGTTACGGCCTGCGTTCAAACTCCCAACTCTCCCGTTGACGCTCAATCCGCCTTTGATACTGTCGCGCCTCGTTTTTCACGGCATCCGCCGCTGAAGACGATTCAACAATTCGATTTATGCCCAAAGCACAAAAATACGTTTACACATGGGGAAATAAAAAAGCCGATGGCGATGGCTCGATGAAGCCGTTGCTCGGCGGCAAAGGCGCCAATCTCGCCGAGATGACGCGCATCGGTCTGCCGGTCCCGCCCGGATTCACCATCACGACCGAGGTCTGCACTTATTTCTACGCGCACAAGAGGACTTACCCGAAGGAACTTCAGGCGCAGATGGAAGCGGGCATCGCGAACATGGAAAAGATCATGGGCTGCAAGTTTGGCGCGACGAGCGGCATGCCGTTGCTCGTGGCCGTGCGCTCGGGTGCGCGCGATTCGATGCCGGGCATGATGGATACGATTTTGAATCTCGGCCTGAACGATCAAACTGTTCTTTCACTCGCTGCTGCGACGAAGAACGAGCGTTTCGCGTGGGACTGCTATCGCCGCTTCATCCAGATGTATGGCGACGTGGTGATCGGCGTGCAGAAGCGCGAGGGCGAAGACCATGAGCCGTTCGAGACGGTGATTCATGAGTTCAAGCACGAGAAGTATCACAAGGATTTGGTGGACAGCGAACTCACGGCGCAGGACCAGCAGGAGTTGGTGCAGCGTTTCAAGGCGCTGGTGAAGGAACGCACCGGCAAGGGTTTTCCGAATGATCCGTGGGATCAACTTCGCGGCGCGGCGGGCGCGGTGTTCGGTTCGTGGATGAACGATCGAGCGACTGTTTATCGCCGCAAATACAACATCCCGACCGAGTGGGGAACCGCGGTCAACGTGCAGGCGATGGTCTATGGCAACACGGGCGAGACGTCCGGTTCTGGTGTGGCGTTCACTCGTAATCCGGCCAACGGCACGAACGAATTTTACGGCGAGTTCTTGATCAATGCGCAAGGCGAAGACGTGGTCGCGGGCGTGCGCACGCCGGAGCCGGTGATCAAGCTGAAAGATCAAATGCCGAAGTCCTACGCGGAGTTGCTGGAAGTCCGCAAGACGTTGGAGAAGCATTTCAAGGACGTGCAGGACATCGAGTTCACCATTCAAGAAGGCAAGCTGTTCATGCTCCAGACGCGCAACGGCAAGCGCACCGCCATGGCCGCGCTGAAGTTCTCGATGGACATGGTGAAGGAGAAACTCATCGACGCCGAGACGGCAGTGTTGCGCAATCCGGCCGACCAACTGGATCAGTTGCTCGCGCCCGTCTTCGATACATCGGAAGTGAAGAAAGCAAAAGCCATCGCCATCGGTTTGCCCGCGGGTCCGGGCGCGGCGGCGGGCCAGATTTATCTCAATGCCGACCGCGCTGTCGTGGCGGCGGACAAGGGCGAAAAGGTTCTGCTCGTTCGCATCGAGACTTCGCCCGAAGATTTGCGCGGCATGATCGCGGCGGAAGGCATTCTCACTGCGCGCGGTGGCGTGTCATCGCACGCAGCGCTTGTCGCGCGGCAGATGGGCAAGGTTTGCATTTGCGGCGCGTCGGCGCTGGAGATCAATTACGACGCGAAGACCGTCACGGTGAATGGCCAGACCTATAAGGAAGGCGACTTCCTTTCCATAGATGGCACGGCGGGCACCGTTTACGCGGGCCAACTCAAGACTGCGCCGTCGGAAATCATCGCGGGCCTGATCAACGGCGACAAAGCCGCGCAGACCACGGAGAAGTACAAGAGTTTCGCGCAGTTGATGAAGTGGTGCGCGCAGTTCAGCCGCCTCCAGGTGCGCACGAACGCGGACAATCCCGAGCAGACGCGCAACGCCGTGTCCTTCGGCGCGACGGGCATCGGCCTCACGCGCACCGAGCACATGTTTTTCGAAGGCGACCGCATCGACGCGATGCGCGAGATGATTCTCGCCGACACGCTTCCGGCGCGCGAAGCCGCCTTGGCGAAGTTGCTCCCGTATCAGCGCGAAGACTTTCACGGCATCTTCAAAGAGCTGAAAGGGTTCCCGGCCACGATTCGTTTTCTCGATCCGCCGTTGCACGAATTCCTGCCGCACGCGAAAGAGCAGCAGATGGATCTCGCGCGCAAGCTCGGCATTCCGGTGGAAAAAATCATGAATCGCGTCCACGAACTCCACGAGTTCAACCCAATGCTTGGCTTCCGCGGCTGCCGCCTCGGCATCAAGTATCCGGAGATCACGCGCATGCAGGCGCGCGCCGTCTTCGAGGCTGCCGCGCAGGCGACGAAGGAAGGTGTGAAGTGCAAGCCCGAGATCATGATCCCGCTCGTCGGCTTCAAGCGTGAACTCGATCTGCAAACTGAGATTGTCCACGAGGTCGCCGCCCAGGTTATGAAGGAAAAGAAGATCAAGTTCACCTACAGCGTCGGC
>DATHKK010000564.1:0-2244 GCA_035489355.1 Candidatus Limnocylindria bacterium | reverse complement strand
GTGAAGGCACTGGCGGGCGTGGATTTTACAGTGCGGCGCGGCGAGGTCCATGCGCTCATGGGCGAGAACGGCGCGGGAAAATCGACACTCATCAAGGTGCTCACCGGCGTTTACCGGCGCGACAGTGGTGAAATGTTGCTTGATGGCAATTTCGTTGATCCTCACTCGCCGCAGGAAGCCGAAGCTCTCGGCATCTCGACGGTTTACCAGGAAGTTAATTTGGTTCCGTACCTTTCCGTCGCGGAAAATATTTGCCTCGGCCGTCAGCCAACACGCTTCGGGTTCATCAACTGGAAACAAATTCGCGCACGCGCCGAGAAAACCATCGCACGGCTCGGCATTCGCATCGACGTCGCGGAACCCGTCGCGAGTTACTCCATCGCCATTCAACAACTCGTCGCCATCGCGCGCGCGCTGGATGTCGAAGCGAAGCTGCTCATTCTCGACGAACCGACATCGAGCCTGGACGAAGGTGAAGTCGAACGGCTCTTTGGAATTCTCCGTCAGCTCAAAGCGCAGGGCCTGGGCATCGTGTTCGTGACGCACTTTCTCGATCAGGTCTATGCCGTGAGCGATCGCATCACCGTGCTGCGCAACGGCCAGTTCGTCGGTGAATACGAAGCCGCGAAGCTCCCGCGCCTCGAACTGATCTCGAAGATGATGGGCAAGGAATTGAGCGAAGCGGATTTCAAACGCGAGGGGATGCGAATGGAAGCCAGCACGGCAAAAAAGCCGTTGCTGGAATTGCGCGGCATCGGGCGGCGCGGCGCGTTGCAGCCCATCGATCTCGCGTTGCACGAAGGAGAGATTCTCGGCCTCGCCGGCTTGCTCGGCTCCGGACGCACGGAAACCGCGCGGCTCGTGTTCGCCGTGGATCGGCCAGATGCCGGTGAAATGTTCCTCGATGGAAATCGCGAATCGTTGCGTTCTCCACGCGACGCCATGTGCCATCGACTTGGCTTCTGCCCCGAAGACCGTAAGGCCGAGGCGATCATTCCGAATTTGTCCGTGCGCGAAAACATCGTGCTCGCTTTGCAAGTCAGCCGCGGTTGGGCGCGGTGCGTTTCGCGCGCGCGGCAACTCGAGCTGGCCAATCAATTCATCCAGGCGCTCAACATCAAGACGCCGAGCGCCGAGCAACCGATTCGGCTGCTCAGCGGCGGCAATCAGCAAAAGGTGATTCTCGCGCGCTGGCTCGCCTCCAATCCGCGTCTGTTATTGCTCGACGAACCGACGCGCGGCATCGACGTGGGCGCGAAGCTGGAAATAGAAAAGTTGATGCAGAAGCTCACCACCGAAGGCATGGCGATCTTGTTCATCTCATCCGACCTGGAAGAAACCGTGCGCAACAGCCATCGCGTGGTCGTGCTGCGCGATCGCCGCAAGGTGGCCGAATTGCGCGGCGAAGAAATCACCGAGCACAATATCATGCACGCCATTGCGAAGACGGAGGTGGTGCTGTGAATTGCCCACACGCCATCTTGCGTGTCTCCCTCTCCCCTCAACGGGGAGAGGGATTGAGGGTGACGGGCGGTAACGCCAGGGAATTACGATTGGGAACAGGATTAGGAGCAAGAGCCGCGAGGCTGTCTGCTTCTCATAATCGTAATCCTATTCGTTCTCGTAATCGCTTTGCCGTTCTCACCCCTCACCCCAGCCCTCTCCCCGTTGAGGGGAGAGGGAGAATCGTCATCCGGCGCTTGGCGCGACCGTCGCGTGCTTCCGCATGAGCATCTGGCACAAACTCAAATGGCCAGTCATCGCGCTCGCGCTGGCGCTGCTGTTCAATGCTGTTTTCACGACGGGTTTCTTTAACTTCACCATCCGCGACGGCCGGCTCTACGGCAGCGTCATCGATATCCTGAACCGAGCCGCGCCAGTCATGTTGCTCTCGCTGGGCATGACGCTCGTCATTGCCACGGGCGGCGTGGATTTGTCGGTCGGCGCGGTCATGGCCATCGCGGGCGCCACGGCGGCGCTGTTGTTGACGAAAACGGCGCTCGGCGTTCCCGTCGTAATCGGGATTTCTCTGGCCATCGCCATCGCCGCAGGAATGTGGAACGGCGCGCTCGTCGGCATTTTCAAAGTGCCACCCATTGTTGCCACGTTGATCCTCATGGTGTCAGGCCGCGGCATCGCCCAACTAATCACGGACGGACAAATCATCACCTTCGAAAACAAGTCGTTTGAGTTCATCGGCCGCGGCACGTTCGCTGGATTGCCTTTCACGATCACCTTAGTGGC
>DATHKK010000563.1:0-3262 GCA_035489355.1 Candidatus Limnocylindria bacterium | reverse complement strand
GTGAATCGTGTCCGGCACGCGCATCGTATCGCGGACGAATGCAAGGCGTTGCTCGTTCACGTCCATCACGATTGTTTTCGCTCTGGAGAGCCGCGCGAACTCGATCGCAGACAATCCAATCGGACCCGCACCGATGACGAGCACATGCTCACTCGCTTTGGGTTCGCCGCGATTCATCGCGTGACAACCAATCGCCAGCGTCTCCACCAGCGCGAGTTGTTCGTAGTTCAGCTTGCTCGATGGGTGCAGCTTACGCGCGGGCAGAATCATCCGCTCGCACATCCCGCCATCGCACATCACGCCCAGCGTCTTGTTCGTCTCGCAACAGTTGGTGAAGCCGCGCCGGCACGAATAGCAGTGACCGCAGTTGATGTAAGGCTCCACGGAACAATGATCGCCCGGCTTCACATTCGTCACGCCTGCTCCAATTGCCAGAACTTCCACGCCCAGTTCATGCCCGGGAATCCGCGGGTAACTGAAAAAGGGCATCTTGCCGAGATAGCCGCTGATGTCGGTGCCGCAAATGCCGATGCGATGAATGTGCAGCAGCGCCTCACCTGCTGCGGGTTGTGGAGCATCCGCGATTTCAATGCTACGAAACTGCTTCGGTTGTTCGAGTTGGATGGCTTTCATTGCGGTTGGTTACTGGACATCCCCATGTTGCGCCGCATACGCGTAGTTTCGCAACGGGTCGCGAATCTTGCGGTTATTCCAGATGAAACCCTGAATGACTTGTTCAACCAGCTTAGGATAGTAGTCATGCCAATGGCCTAGCCCATGCAAAGCCGATTCTCGGCAAGCATCGCTTGGTAGCTCCAAGGTTTGTTGCATGACGGTAAGGCAGAGCGCGTCGAAATCTTTCCTCTCAGCCTTCTCAGGTTCTCCACAAATAGGAATGACGTCCCACCACATGTAGCAAACGCCATTAAGAACGTTCACCCCAGATTCACTAAGATGGCTTAAATGATTTGAACATCTCGCCGCAAAACATCGGGTGAAAAGGTCCAAGAAGGATTGCACACAACTCATCCTCATCGCTTGCGGCACTTCCTGACCGAAAAGGGCCGGCATGATGTCCGAGCACGAATTGCTATAAATGTAGCTGAGCCCTTGAGCCACTTGAGCATCAGTAAAACGTTTCAGAATCGTGCCCGATTCTGCAAAAGTTTGAGTTACGTACTCGACTGTAATTACATCGGAAGCAGTCCAAGCGGGAAGTGAAGAATCCCAATACCACTCCGGCTGCGTCGCTTCATGATCGAAACAGTGCGTAATCCATTCTTCAAAGGAAGGAGCCATATTGGGGTCAGTCAGTTGTTCTTCGCTAGTCCTTCTAAGTGACCGAGATTCTTCACCGGCCGAAAAATCTCCAGCACCTCGCTCAATAATTGTTTGTCGATGGGCTCCGCAATCCACTTCGCCCAGTTGCGGATATTCTCGGGATTCGCGGAGCCAGCGATGGTGGTGGCGATGTCCGCGTTTGCGCAGGAAAACTGGAGCGCGAGTTTGGCGATGTCCGTCCCACGTTGGGCACACAACTCCGCGGCGCGCCGGGCGGCGGCTTTCACTTCCTCCGGTTCCTTGAGCCACTTGGGTAATGGCGCGTTGGTGAGAAGGCGCGCACTAAACGGACCTGCATTCATCGCGCCCACGCCGCGTTGCTTGAGCATCGGCACAATCTCGTCAGCGAAGCGCGTGTTTTGCAGCGTGTATTGGTTGTAGCTCAGTGCGACATCAACGTCAGTCTGATCGAGGATGAAGCGGAAAATTTTCATCGGGTAACCGCTGACGCCAGTGAAACGCACCTTGCCCTGTTGCTGAATTTTTCGCAGCGCCGGAATCGTTTCATCCACGATCTGCTGCATCTCCACGAACTCGATGTCGTGGCACAGCATGATGTCAATGTGATCGGTGCCGAGGCGGTGCAGGCTCACATCGACGCTTTCGGCCACGCGCTTCGCGGAAAAGTCGAAGTGCTGCAAGTCGTAGCGCCCGAGCTTGGAGCAAAGCGTGTAGCTGTCGCGCGGCACGCCTTTGAGTGCCACGCCGAGCAACACCTCGCTCATGCCGCGACCGTAAAACGGCGACGTGTCGATGAAGTTCAATCCGCAATCGAGCGCCACGCGCACTGACTTCAACGCTTCATCCAGCGTCACGCTCCGAAACTCCTGTCCGAGTGACGAGGCACCAAACCCCAGGCTGGGGACGTTCAATCCAGTTCTGCCCAGAGGTCGAGTTTTCATCCGCGAAGTCTCAAGCCGTGCGGCAACCAACGGTGAGCAGCACGTTCGCCCAGAGCGTCTGATCGCCTGTTTGCACCGTGAGCACATGATCGGCGGACTCCACGGCCTGATAAAAATCCCATTTTAAAATCGGTTGCAATTCGAGGTTCAGTCCGGCGTCCTTTACGACTTGCCGAAATTCCACCCACGCTTGTGGCTCGCCGGGCCGGGCGTAAGGATCGTCCGCCGGAATCCCCATCGTGTTCACGTGATCAATCGGGACGGCGCTGAGAATGGCGCGCAACACTTGCGCGACTGTGACCACGCCCGGCGAAAGATTCAAGCAAACCAATTCGGCGTTTGGCCCCTTTTTCGTTGATGCCGGATAATTTCCATCCGCGATCAAAATCTTCGCGTGGTGGCCGGCGCGACCGAGCACTTCGTTGATCCTCGGATGGATGAGTTGGTGTTTGAGCATGTCCTGGATCGAATGCGGTTGAAGACCTTAACCCGGACGAAACCACTGGCGAAAACTCGCGAGCGTTTGCTTGGCCGCCGTCTCCGCGTCGGGGAGAGGCAGCACTTCGGCGGAGATGAATCCATCATATCCCACATCGCGCAACGCCTGCGCAATCGGCGCGACATCGAGATGACCAAACCCAACGGCGCGGCGATTCGTGTCTGCGAAATGAACGTGCCCGAGTTTGTGGCCGACCAGGCGCAACGCACCCGCGATGTCGCGCTCCTCGATGTTCATGTGAAACAAATCGCAGAGCAGCTTGACGTTTTGCGTGTGGAACATGCGCAGAAACGCCATCGCATCCTCCGCGGTGTTGAAGAGGTTCGTCTCGTAGCGATTCAGAAATTCGTAGAGCAACGGCACGTTATGCTTGGCGGCCGTTTCGCCGAGTTCATTCAACGCATCGGCGAGCCACGAAAGCACCTGCTGACGCGACACGCCGCCATCCCAGCGCCCTTGCATGGAGCCGACGATGACCGGCGCTTTGAATTGCGCGGCCAGTTCCACGAACCGCGCGATG
>DATHKK010000562.1:0-2180 GCA_035489355.1 Candidatus Limnocylindria bacterium | reverse complement strand
GTAAATTCCCGCAAGGAGAATTCACGGTGAATCTCAAATAAGGAGACGAGTATGAAAGCGAAAATCTTTTCTGCGGCGGCGGGAGCACTGGTGCTTGCGGGGTGCGCGACTTCGGACGAGCGCCATTACACGAGCGACCATCCCCGCACTGGAGACGTTTACGTCGATCCACAAGGCGATCGCATTTACGTGCGCGAGTACGATCGGGACGACCGTCGCGGCTCGCCCTATTTCCAGAACAACATGGAGCCGCGCGTTCGCGGCAAGCACGCCGACTCGCTGGGTTGGAACGATGAAAATTACTATCTGCAGCGCGGCTACAAACGCTAAACCGTCCGCATCTGCACTGCATCAACCGTCGTGTCACCGGCGGTGATCGAGCTGATGACGACGATCGTGTTGCCGGGTTTCAAAACTCCGCTGGCTTTCAGAACGGCCACGGCGCTTTCGATGGTCTTGTCGGGGTTGGTGTGATTGAATTCGATCACCACGGGCGTGACGCCCCAGTTCAGGGCCAGAGTGTCGGACACCACCCAATCATCGCAGAACGCGTAAATCGGCGAGAAACGCGGCCGCATCCACGCGGTGTGCCGTGCCATATTACCGCGCAGGGTGAACACCAGCATGGCATCCGCGCGCAACTCGTCAGCCATCACCACGGCGCTCTTCGCCAATTTCTGCCGCGGACTCGTGAACTCGGCTCGATCTTGGTAATTGGCGCCACCACTCGCTTCGATGCGCTTGGAGATGCGATTGAAAACCTCGAGGCATTGCAGCGGATATTTTCCGACCGTCGTCTCGCCGCTGAGCATGATGGCGTCCGCTTGCTCGAAGACGGCGTTCGCCACGTCGGTGATTTCCGCCCGCGTCGGCATCGGGTTCTCGATCATGCTCTCCAGCATGTGTGTTGCGACGATGACCGGCCGGCCGACGCGCAGACACGTCTTCACGATCTTGCGCTGAATGATTGGCAGTTCCTCATACGGCACTTCGATACCGAGATCGCCGCGCGCCACCATAATGCCGTCCGCTTCGTAAACGATCTCATTCAAATTCTTGACCGCTTGCTCGTCTTCGATCTTCGCGATGATGAGCGGCTTGTGTTTGGAGCGTTCGCAGAAGGCGCGGAGCTGTTGCAGGTCCTTCGCCTCGCGCACGAAGCTCAACGCAATGAAATCGACGCCCAACTCAAGGCCCAACTCCACGTCCGCAAAATCCTTGGCGGTAAGCGCGGGCAGGCTGACGCGCACTCCCGGCAGATTGATGTGGCGGCGGCTGCCCAGTTTGCCCTCAGTCAAAACTTCGCAGTCCACCTTGTTGCCGGACTTCGCGAGCACCTTCATGCGAATGGTGCCGTTGTCCACGATGACGACGTCGCCGACTGCAATGTCGTTGATGAAGTTTTCGTAATTCACGTCCACGGAATGCAGTTCCTCGCTCTTCTCGCCGCGCACGGTGAGCGTGAATTTCTGGCCGGGCTTCAGATCCAACGCTGCTGGCAAATCGCCCGTGCGGATGGCGGGCCCTTGCGTATCCATCATGATACCGACCGACATTTTCCGCGCGGTGGCCGCCTCACGAATGGTTGTCACGACGCGGCGCACCCAGTCGTGCGAAGAGTGGGACATGTTCAGACGGGCCACGTTCATGCCGGCATCGATCATCTTGCCCATCATCTCCGGGGACTCAGTCGCAGGGCCTATGGTGGCGACGATTTTCGTCTTACGCATCAGACGCGGACGGTAGGAGAGCGAGGCGGAAAAGGGAATGCTTTGTTGGTCCGCGCCGCTGCTCTTTCCGCTTCTTAATCTTATTCTTAATCTTAATCCGGCTCTTCTCAATCTCAGGAAAAGAGATCACGAAAATGATTAAGATTAGGATTAAGAGTCGGCGCGTTCTTGAACAACATCAGAAGACTCCGCAATAACCGCTCGCCGCACAAACAAAGCTTGATTCAGAGAGATCACGCCGCAACATTACCGCGCCTTGATTTTGATTTATGGCTGATATTGCGAACAAATATCCGGACAACACGTCCGGCAAATACTACGTCGATAACCAGTGCATCGACTGCGACTTGTGCCGCGAAACCGCGCCTGCCAATTTCAAACGCAACGACGACGGCGGCTACTCGTTCGTTTACAAACAGCCGGAGAACGACGACGAGGAAAAGCTCTGCA
>DATHKK010000561.1:0-3268 GCA_035489355.1 Candidatus Limnocylindria bacterium | reverse complement strand
CGGCTGTCTTCGTGATGGGTAATTCCACGTGACCGACGAAATCCCACGGCCCCGCTGCAATGAAACCGAGCGCGACAATCCCGTCCGGTTCGTTGGGAAACAGCACGTCGCCCGCGAGTTGTTCTTCGACGAACCGTGAGTACGGCTTGTCGCCGTTGAACGCGCGAATGACGTAGTCGCGAAACGGCCATGCGTTCAGGCGTGGTTTGTCCTTCTCGTAGCCGTGCGATTCGCCGAAATGGACCGTGTCGAGCCAATGTCTCGCCCACCGCTCGCCATACCGCGGCGAAGCGAGCAATCGATCCACAACTTTCTCGTAAGCATTCGTCGATTGGTCGCGAGAAAATGCTTCGAGTTCATCTGGCGTCGGTGGAAGGCCAGTGAGATCGAATGTAACTCGCCGCAAAAGTGTTCGTGCATCCGTCGGCATCGAGGGTGCGAGCTTCTGTTCGCGGAGTTTCGCCAGGATGAAACGATCGATTGCGTTGCGCACGTCATTGGTTCCGGGAACCGAGGGAACCTCTGGTTTCCTTGTCATCTTGAATGACCACCAATCAAGCTTGTTCTCCTCCGCACGCGATTTGACTGGCCCCATGATGACCATCAGCATCGCTACGACAGCAGCGGCGCTGAAAAACCGGAATTTTTTTTGCGGAATCACGACGCGACAATACCGACAGGAGATTTTTCTTCACGCGAGAAGAACGGCCATCGCTCGAACAGTTTCTTGGTATGAACGGTCCTACTGGCTGCTCGGAGCACCGTTGGCATGGTTGTGCGGAGTTGGGATTGGTCTTCTGTGGCGATATTTGTGATACGTCACATCCATGCCGGACGTTGTCTTGCAAAGCATCAGCCGCAAATTGGACAACGGTATGTCGGGACACAAACCCGGCAGGGGCAACTTACACGCCGCATGCATCGTGAGAGTCGAATGACGGTTGGGGGTAGCCTGGTCTCGCCCGGAGCACTGGTCATTATTGCTAAGCCTGATACCGGACCCCGAAGTGTTTCCCGATACCTACTCGGAGCGGCTGGCTCGTGCTTCCGACACATTTCGTCAGTTGAGCAGCGAAGGCGTTCTGCTGCGCAAGGTGGATGTGGTCGCGCAGGCGCTGCTCGCCTGGGCGACTGCTGATGGAGCGGCACGCGCTGAATACGCACGGCATTTGGCCGGAACACTTAATGATGGGCAGGACAGCTAGTATCCGCCTTGGCCGGGGCTGGGGCCGTGCTGATCAATTCGATTTCGTAGCCTTCCGGCGCATCGATGAAGGCGAAGCCGCCGCCGTCTTCTTTGAAGATCGGACCGTCGGAGAATTTCAATCCGTGCCGAGCGAGATGTTTGCCGAATTCCTCCAAGCTCTCGACTTGGAAAGCCAGATGCGTCAGGTCCGGCTGCACCTGCACGGGGCCGCTGGAGGGAAAATGGCACAGCTCGATGAGTTCCTCACTGCCGGGCGCTTTCAGGAAAACGAGTTCCGAACCGCGCGGCGACTTTTGCCGGCGCACTTCCTCGAGGCCGAGAATCTCTTTATAGAACTTCACCGTGCGCTCCAGATCGTTCAGCCGGTAACGCGTGTGCAGCAGCTTGCCAACTTTCATGCAAGTGAAGCTAAAAGTAATCAGTGACCAGTGAAACAGTAATCAGCAGTGGTGCGGACGCAGTTGGTTTTCCGATTACTGACCTACTGATTATTGATTACTATTTTCCCCAACACCTTCCGCTCGCGCAACGCCGCGAAAGCTTCCGTCGCCCGCGCTAACGGCAGTGTCGCGTGAATCACTGGTTTCAATTTGCCCGCCGCGGCCCAGTCCAGCGTCGCGCGCAAATCAGCGCGATTCCGACCGTAGCTGCCAATGAGCCGCTGCTGTTTCACGAAGAAAGGCCAGAGATTCAAAGTGACTTCGCGGCCCGCCGTGGCGCCGCACGTCACGATAGTTCCACCGCGCGCGAGGCAATCAAAGCACCTCATCAACACTTCGCCGCCGACGTGTTCAACAACGATGTCCACGCCGCGTTTGCCAGTGATGCGGCGTACTTCCGCCGGCCATTTCGGATCGTTGGAATCGACGACGAACTCCGCGCCAAGTTGATGCGCCAAGGTTTTCTTAGCCTCGCTCGAAGCGGTGCTGATGACGCGCGCGCCGAGTTCTTTTGCAATTTGGATCGCCGCAGATCCGACGCCGCTCGCGCCGCCGATCGCGAGCACCCAATCACCTTTTTTCACGTGCGTCCGCTCGGTGAGCATGTGCATGGCGGTGCTGCCGGCGAGCGTCAGAGCGGCTGATGTCTCGAAAGAAACCGCGTCCGGCAAACGCACGAGAGACGAGGCGGGCACCATTACGTGTTCCGCAAAGCCGCCATCGCGCTGCACGCCGAGCAATTCGTTGCGCAGGCAAAGTGACTCTTCACCGCGCCGGCAGAATTCGCACTCGCCACAGAAGAGATTGGATTGGATGGCCACGCGATCGCCCACGCGCCACGAGCGTGCCCCCGGCATCCTGCCGGGTTCGGTGGCACTGCTACTCTCCAGCGAACCTTCGTTGCCGACGTTTCCCGAATGCGGACCCAGCAAGATGCCGGGGGCACGTTCGCCGAGTTCGCGAATCACTCCCGCGACTTCGCCACCCGGCGTGCGCGGCAACGACACCGGGACCGGCAAACCGGCTTCCTCCAGCCAAAGGTCCAGACGATTCAACCCGCACGCCCGCACTTCCACGACGACTTCGCCTGCGCCGGGTTTGGGTTCCGGCACGTCCCGCCGCTCGAACTTCCCCGGCTTACCATGTGACACGAGTTGGAACGCTTTCATCCGCAGACATTGAAGGGCAGGGGAACGGTGCTCACAAGTGTTCTACAGTAGTGGCGGTAGTCACCCCGCCGGCAAGTGAGGATTCTTCCAACCGCACAAATGGTCGGTGGCGCATGTTTGTCTCGCTGTCCCACCGTCCACTCGCTCAGGCCATCTCGCGACTCACGCCGCTCATCTCGTCGTCCTTCCCATCCACCCTTCGACATGTGCCGGGCCGCGACGAGTACTGACTGTTCCTCCCGGAGTTCGTGCAGCTCATCTTTGGCCACTAACCCTGCGTTTATCGAAGCGTGCAGAGCATCTTTGCTTGCGTGCAGACGCTCTGCCTCTCCTTGCAGACGATTTTTGCTCACGTGCAGAGCTTCTGCCGAATCAGGCCGGACATTTCGTTTTCCGAACGCTTCTGAAAATACTTCCGATTTCTTGATAGAAACGATCCCTGCCGAACGTAT
>DATHKK010000560.1:0-5836 GCA_035489355.1 Candidatus Limnocylindria bacterium | reverse complement strand
CGATGGGGCGGGTGCTTTTGAATCTCGACGAAACCATCACCCGAGAATGAATTCGCTGAACCTTGATGTATCAGCCGGGCAGGAAGCTCCAGGACCGGCAGCTCGCCAGACTTACCGCCCCTGGGTGAGCATGGCACTCTCGCTATGCGTGACAGGCATCGGCCAGTTTCTTGCTGGAGAGCGTGCGTCCGGATTGAAGTGGTTCTTCGGAATTTTGATCCTTCAGTTACTGATGGCTTGGACACTCGCATCGCCGGTTGTGCCCGGAGTTTACATGGGCGTTGCCATCGGGCTAGTAGCGTTCGTGTGTTGGGTGTGGATGCTGGTCAATTCATGGAAAAGGATCCCACGACTGAGTTTTCTGAGATGGCTCGTCGTCGTTGGCACCTTTGTTACAGTTTTCTCTCTGACTCCGATTCTCGTGCGTACGCTCTTTCAGCCCTTCAAAGTTCCAACGGGTGGAATGGCACCGACGATTCAGGGGTCAAAGCATCTACCGGACGGTTCAACGGTGGCAGGTGACCACGTTTTTGTTGAGAAGTACGCATATTGGTTCTCAGCGCCAAAACGCGGCGAGATCGTCGTTTTCAGGACTAGTGGCATTTCGCCGGAACTAACTCCCGGGGAATTCTTCGTCCAACGCGTCGCAGGAGTTCCGGGCGACGCCTTGTCCGTGAAGCAACGCAGATTATATTTCGACGGCGCGCCGGTCAGCGAGCCTCCAAGTCTGACGTCGTTGCGCTTTCCTCCCATGCCCAGCGCAAGGCATCTGGTTGATGAGAGAGAAACGTATCAGGTTCCAGTGAACTCCTTTTTCGTCATCGGCGACAATACAACAAACAGCTTTGATAGTAGATTCTTCGGGCCGGTCCCGCGCGGTGCGATCATCGGTAGAGTGTCGAAGGTTTATTGGCCGTGGAGTCGAACTGGAAATCTCGACCGGCGCTAAAGTGTCATGAACGATTTATCGACAATCACACGCCGTCACTTCTTTAGCCGCTGCGGCATGGGCCTCGGCTCGATCGCGCTGGCATCGTTGCTGGGAGATAATCTGTTTGCCGAGGACGCGCCGCTTGTTAACCCCTTCGCGCCCAAGCCGCCGCACTTTCCGGCGCGCGCGAAGAACATCATCTACTTGTTCATGGCCGGAGGGCCGAGCCAGTTGGAGTTGTTCGATTACAAGCCGAAGCTCGTGGAGCTGAACGGGCAGCCGATTCCGCAGTCGTTCATCGAGGGAAAACGATTCGCGTTCATGGGTAGCAGTCACGGCACAAAATTGCTCGGGACGCGGCGCGAATTCAAACAGCACGGCCAAAGCGGCGCATGGGTCAGCGATCTGTTTCCACACACGGCCACGATCGTGGATGACATCTCGCTGGTGCACTCGTGCAAGGCGAACCTGTTCAACCACGCGCCGGCAAAGCTGTTCATGAACACCGGCTCGGGACAATTCGGGCGCCCCAGCATGGGCGCGTGGGTGACGTACGGATTGGGCAGCGAGTCGCAGGATTTGCCGGGGTTCGTCGTTTTGCAGTCGGGTTCGCGCGGGCCGCGGGGCGGCGCGGTGAATTGGAGCAGCGGATTTCTGCCGACCACTTATCAAGGCGTGCCTTTGCGCGGCAGCGGCGATCCAGTCCTGGATCTGTCGTCGCCGAAAGGCGTGAGCGCGGTGAAGCAGCGGCAAACCATCGACGCGATTCGCGACTTGAACCTCACGCGTCTAGTCGAGACTGGCGATCCAGAGATCACCACGCGCATTTCAGCTTACGAGATGGCGTATCGCATGCAGTCGAGCGCGCCGGAGTTGATCGATCTTTCCGGCGAAAGCGAGGCCACGTTGAAACTTTACGGCGTGGAGAAGGACAAGCCGTCCTTCGCGCGCAACTGCCTGCTCGCGCGCCGGCTCGTCGAGCGCGGCGTGCGTTTCGTACAACTTTATCACACCAACTGGGACAGCCACGGCGGGCCAGGCGAAAATTTGCAGAGTGATTTCGAGAAGGTCTGCCGCGACGTGGACCAGGCACAGGCCACGCTGGTGAAAGATTTGAAAACTCGCGGGCTGCTCAAGGACACGCTCGTGGTGTGGGGCGGCGAATTCGGCCGCACACCGATGGGCGAAAACCGCGACACCACGGGACGGAACCATCACATCGACGCCTTCACGATGTGGTTCGCCGGCGGTGGAGTGAAAGCGGGACAAGTGATCGGCCGCACTGATGAATTGGGTTTTAATTCAGTCGAAGCCCCCGCGCACGTTCACGATCTCCACACCACACTCCTGCACCTGCTCGGCCTCGATCACAAAAAGCTCACGTTCCGTTTTCAAGGCCGCGACTTCCGGCTCACGGATGTTCACGGGGAACTGGTGACAAAGCTTTTCTCGTAGCGGCCTCCCGGCAAAGAGAAAGCGAGTAAGATTACGAATTCTGATTAAGAGCCGAGGTGAAAAAATATCTTCACGTCCTGAATATCGGGATTCAGAACCAGCTCGTGTATCGCGTGAACTTTCTGTTCCGCGCGTGCTTCTCGCTGCTGCCGCTCATCGCCACCATCTCGCTGTGGCAAACCGTCTTCGCCGGCAAGGAAGGCAAGACCATCGGCGGTTACACGCTGGCGCAGATGATTTCGTATTATTTGATCGTCACCCTCGTGGACATGCTCACTGCGGTGAATGAAGACGATTGGGCCATCGCCGCGGACATTCGAGACGGCAACATCAGCCAGTTTCTCGTGAAGCCGATCGACTACCTGAAATACCGGCTTTCGCTCTTCGTGGCGGGACGCGTCATCTACACCTCGGTCGCGCTGGTGCCCGTGGCGATTTTCTTTTTTGCGCAACGCCACTATTTCGTCGCGCCTGCCGACGCGGCGACGGTCGGGTGGTTCACGCTCTCGATCGTGATGACGGCGCTTTTGCAATTCTTCACCTCCTACGCGATGGCGCTGCTCGCCTTCTGGGTGCTGGAAGTCTCAACCTTTATCTTCATTCTCTTCGCGTTCGAGTACATCGCGGGCGGACATCTCTTCCCGCTCGATATTCTGCCGCCGGCGGTTTCGCAGGTGCTCGCCTTTACTCCGTTTCCATATCAACTCTTTTTCCCCGTGAGCATCTACGTGGGCAAATCCACGGGCACGGCGCTTTATCAGGGATTGTTCATTCAATTCTGCTGGGTCGTGGCCGCGTATCTTTTCGCTCGCGTCATGTGGGCGCGAGGCATTCGCAAATACTCGGCGGTGGGAGGGTAAGGAAATGACGAATGACGAACAAACAAACCAAGCTGCCGTGACGGTGAATTCGCCATTTGGCATTCGTCATTCGTCATTCCGCCGCTATTGGTCCGTTTACATCACGCTGCTGCGCAACTCGATCATTCGCGAGATGAGCTTCAAGACAAACTTCCTGCTCTGGATCGTCGTCGAACTGCTCTGGTTCGCGCTGCAACTCACCTTCATCGCTGTAGTGTATTCTCACACCGAGCGCATCGGCGACTGGACCAAGTGGGAAGTCGTGCTGCTCATCGGAACGGCGCATTTCATCCAGCAAATTTTCCAGGCGTTCTTCCTCACGAATTGCACGGAGCTATCCGAACTCATTCGCACTGGACGGCTCGATTTCATCCTGCTGCTGCCGGTGAACACGCGCTTCCTCATCTCGCTGCGCAAAGTCGATCTCGGCTCGTTCATCAACGCAGGCTGCGCGCTCGCCGTCATCGGTTATTCGCTGAACAAACTCGCGCTCGTTCCGTCCGCGTTGCAGATCGTCGGGTTCCTGCTCTTCGCGCTGACGGGCATCGCGATTCATTACTCGCTGATGTTCCTGCTCACCACCGTGAGCTTCTGGACCGTGCGCGCGCAGGGAATCATTTGGGGCTACTACAGCCTCTTCAATATCTCGCGGCTGCCCGATGCCGCCTATCGCGGAGTCTTCAAGGCGGTGTTCACGTTTGTGATTCCCATGATTCTCGTCGCCAACGTGCCGGCAAAAGTCATGGTCTCAAAACTTCAATCGCCCAGCGAACTGGTCCTGCTCGTCGTGATGATGCTGGTGTGCGCCATCGTATCGGAAATCGGCTGGCGTTTCTCCGTGCGCCACTACACGAGCGCGAGCAGTTGAACGTGCCGAGCCCGACATTCCACTTGTCTCGCCTGGTGTGCTCATTAACTTCTGCCCTCATGCAACGACTCACCACACTCGCGCTCGTTCTCGTCGCCGCGCTTCTGGCCGCGTGTTCTTCCATCACACCCGGCTCATCGAGCAAAACCGCCGGCGAAAACTGGCCACGTTTTCGCGGCCCCAATGGCCAAGGCCACTCCAGCGAAACTGGTTTGCCCGTAACCTGGAGCGCCAGTTCGAACATCGCATGGAAGACCACCGTCCCCGGCGAAGGCTGGTCCTCGCCGATTGTTTGGGACGATAAAGTTTTCGTGACCAGCGCGACCGAGAACGGCTCGAAATGCCACGTCCTTTGCGTGGACGCCGCGAACGGAACAATTCTCTGGAACACGCACGTCTTCAATCAGCAGCCGCGCCGCAAGGAAGGAAAAAATTCCTACGCCACGCCCACGCCCGTGACCGATGGCAAAAAGGTTTTCGCTGTCTTCGGCGATGGCAGCATCGTCGCGCTTACGATGAACGGCGACATTGTTTGGACCAATCGCGACGTGAAATTCTACAGCCGTCACGGACTCGGCGCGTCCCCGATGCTTTATGAGAACCTGCTCATTATGCCGTACGACGGCAGCAATCCCGTCACCGCCGCAGGCAATTGGCCCAAGGTGGATGACAATGAAAAGACCGGCTGGCAAATCCCCTGGGACAAGGCGCTGATCGTCGCGCTCGACACGAAAACGGGCAAGCGCGTGTGGACCGGCAAGCGCGGAATGTCCCGCATCGCGCACGTCTCGCCCTTCGTCGCGAATGTGGACGGCAAGGATCAAATCATCAGCGGCGCCGGCGATCGCTTGCAGGGATTTGATCCGAAAACCGGCGAACTGATTTGGTCCATCTACGCGCAAGGCGAAGGCGTGACCCCTTCGCCCGTGCTCGGCGATGGCATGGTGCTGGCCTCGTCAGGCTTCGAGAAAACAACCTTGCGCGGCGTGAAACTCGGCGGCGCGAAGGGTGATGTGACCGAATCGCACATCGCTTGGGAACAAAAGAAAGGTGTGCCCACGCAGCCCTCGCCCATTTACGTGAAGCCGAACCTCTACGCGATCACGGATGGCGGTATCGTCACTTGTTACAATCCGGCGAATGGTGAAATCATCTGGCAGGAACGCGTAGGCGGGAACTTCAGCGCATCGCTCGTCTATGCCGATGGCAACATTTATTTCCTCTCCGAAGCGGGCGAGACGACCGTGATCGAAGCTGGCCCGCAATTCAAAGTGCTGGCGAAGAACCCACTCGGCGAAAAGTGCCAGGCGTCCATGGCGGTTTCGGAAAAGCGGCTATTCATCCGCTCGGAGAAAAGCTTATTCTGCATCAGCGCAGGCAAATGATTTTCCAAACTCTCTCTCGCCGGCTCATCCTGTGCATCAGCGCGAGTCACTCCTGCTCGCGGTAGCCGCATGATAGAAACGCAGCCCGCCGGACTGCTGCGAGAAACTGCCGCCGCCCACGAGGACCTGGCCATCCGGTGAAAAAACCAGACCGCGCAACGCGCCGCCGAGCCGCCGAATGGTCAACAGTTCCTGCTGCGTGGCCACGTTCCAAAGTTTGAGCGTGCTGTCGTCACTCGCCGTCGCGAGCGTCTTGCTGTCCGGGGAGAACGCAATGGAAAACACGTCCTGCTTGTGACCAAAGCAAGCGCCCAGCAACTTGCCCGTGGCCGTGTCG
>DATHKK010000559.1:0-9208 GCA_035489355.1 Candidatus Limnocylindria bacterium | reverse complement strand
GACTGTTCCTGCTGATCGGCTTGTTGTGCGCCCTATCGCTGCGTGCGGCGGTGCAATTTCAAAAGGTTGAGTACAAGGACGGCGACACTGTCTGCGAAGGGTTGCTCGTGTACGATGACATGTTTCAAGGTAAACGCTCCGGCATGTTGATCGCGCATCAGTGGAAGGGACTGACCGACTACGAAAAAATGCGCGGCGAGATGCTGGCGATGCGCGGCCACGTCGTGCTCTGCGCGGATATTTATGGCAAAGGCGTGCGCGCGGATAATCCCAAGGACGCGGCGGCGCTGGCGGGCAAATACAAAAGTGATCGACCGTTGCTCCGCTCGCGCATCAACGCGGCCTTGAACACTCTTCGCGCGAACGAGCGCGTGAACGCAAAGCAGATCGCCGCCATCGGATATTGTTTCGGCGGCACGACCGTGCTGGAACTTGCGCGCAGCGGCGCGGACGTTTCCGGCGTGGTGAGTTTTCATGGCGGCTTGAACACGCCAACTCCAGCCGACGCGAAGAAGGTCAAAGCGAAGGTCCTCGCGCTGCACGGCGCGGACGATCCGTTCGTGCCCGCCGAGGAAGTGCAGGCGTTCGAGAAGGAGATGCGCGACGCGAAAGTGGATTGGCAACTGGTTGCTTACGGTGGCGCCGTGCATTCGTTCACGGACAAGAACGCGGGCAACGACAATTCCAAAGGCTCGGCTTATAACGCGCAGGCCGACGTTCGTTCCTGGCGCGAGATGAAGATGTTCCTCGACGAAGTGCTGCGGTAGGCGCTCTTAGTCTTAATCGAGATCCGTTGCTCATCGCTTTCAACAAACCATTCGGCGTAATTTCGCAATTCACGCCGGACGGCTCGCCCAATCGCACGCTCGCCGAGTTCAATTTCCCGAAAGGTGTTTACGCCATTGGCCGTCTCGACGCGGACTCGGAAGGCTTGCTGTTGCTCAGCGATGAGGCGGAACTGAACGAACGATTGTTGCACCCCAAGCACGTGCATCGCCGGACGTACTGGGCGCAGGTCGAGCGCATTCCGTCCGCCGACGCGCTGAAGCAACTGGAGCGCGGCGTGACTGTTCAAGGTCACAAGACGCTTCCGTGCCGCGCGTGGATTCTGGATCCATCGCCGCAACTTCCTCCACGCGATCCGCCGATTCGTTTCCGAAAAAGTGTTCCCGACTGTTGGATCGCTTTGGAACTCGTCGAAGGAAAAAACCGCCAGGTGCGGCGCATGACCGCGGCCATCGGTCATCCCACGTTACGTTTGTGGCGTGCTGGCATTGGAAGCTTCGAGCTTGGAGCGATCAAACCGAGCTGCTGGAAAGCGTTGACCGACAAGGAACGCCAAGAGGTGATGCGCGTTTCCGCCGCGCGCTGACTTTCCACTTCCCTTTCATTCGCCCGCCGATACGGTTTGCGCCCTGTCATGGCTTTGAAGTTTTTCAACACGTTGTCGCGCTCGGTGCAGGAATTTGTCCCGCTCGATCCCGGCGGCAAAAAAGTCGGCATGTATGTCTGCGGGCCGACGGTGTACGACCGCGGGCACATCGGAAATTTTCGCACGTTCGTCTTTGCGGACCTGGCGCGGCGCTATCTGGAGTTCAAGGGGTTTCAAGTTCACCACGTGATGAACGTTACTGACGTGGAGGATAAAATCATCAAGCGCGTGCGCGAAACGGGCAAGCCGTTGCGCGAATACACGGGCTTCTACGAGCAGGAGTTTCTCAAGGATCTCGATGAATTGCGCTGCCTGCGTCCGCATGATTTGCCGCACGCTACGGACTTCATTCCCGACATCATTGCGCTGATCGAAAAACTGATCGCGCGCGGTATCGCCTACAAGGCGAGCGATGGCTCGGTCTATTTCAGCATCGAGAAATATCGCGGCTGCGGCTGCCAATACGGGCAGCTCGTGAAGTTGAACTTTGACGAGATGCGCGTGGGCGAACGCGTGAATAGCGATGATTACGACAAGGAATCGGTGGCTGACTTCGCGCTCTGGAAAGCGCGCGTGCCCGATGATGGCGCGGTTTTCTGGGAAAGCCCGTGGGGGCAGGGAAGGCCGGGCTGGCACATTGAGTGTTCCGCCATGAGCATGAAGTTGCTCGGGCCGAGTTTCGATCTGCACCTCGGCGGTGAAGACCTTGCGTTTCCGCATCACGAAGACGAGATCGCGCAGAGTGAAGGCGCGGGTGTGCAACCACCCGGCCAACGCTTCGTGAAGTATTGGCTCCACGGCGCGCACCTGCTCGTCGAAGGCAAGAAGATGAGCAAGTCGCTGGGAAATTTTTTCACGCTGCGCGATTTGATGGCGAAGGGATTTACCGGACGGGAAGTGCGTTATCTGCTATTGAGCGCATCGTATCGCGAGACGTTTAACTTCACGATGGATGGACTGAACGCCGCCCGCACGTCGCTGGCCCGCGTCGATGAATGCATTTCCAAGCTTATCGAGTTGAGCGAAGGGGCAAAGGCGGAACCGGATGCGGGGTTGGTTGCGAGATTTTCAGAAGCGCTGGACGACGATTTGAACGTGTCTGCGGCGTGGGGCTCGGTTTTTGAATGGGTACGTGAGACGAACCGTCGTCTTGCCAGTGCCAGGATTTCGTCGTTCGACGCGGCAACATCATTCGCTGCTTGGGAAAGGGTGAATTCCGTGTTCGGTCTCGGCTACCGTCCTATCACGGCCAATCTTAATGCAACGCTGAATCTTACTTTGACAGCGACTGGCACGGTGAGCGACCCAGTGCCATTAGAAGTCTCATCGCTTCTTGAAGCTCGCCAAGCCGCACGCAAAGCCAAGGATTTCAAAAAGTCCGACACCATTCGCGATGAGTTGAAGGCGAAGGGCTGGGCGATCGAAGACACCCCGAAGGGACCTCGTCTTAAGCGGGTAAGCTAGTCAGATCGCGCTTACTGTTGCTCACTGACGTTGGTGACCCGCACCGACGCCACATTCTTTTGCACCGCTAACGCGCGGAACTTCCATTCGGCCCGAGGCTCGATGATTGGCACGTAATCTTTCGTGGTTCCGATTTTCGCGCCGCGCGCATCGAAGAGATCCAGTTCGACGGTCACGCCGAACCGTTGTTTGTCCGTTTGATTCTTCAAGGCGCCAGCGGCGTAAACCAAAGTGCTGTTGGGCGCCTTCTCAATCGACACCTTCGAGATCGAAAAGTCATTGATGGTTTGGACGGCTGGAACTGGGACTGGCGTGGTGAGAGCGCCGGAAGCGGACTGTGTCGCGCGCGCTTTCTTCAACAAGCGCGGCGCGATGAGAAGCGCGCCAACCACTCCCAATACTCCGAGGAAGAGAATCAGCACGCCGGCCAGGACCCACTTCGACGTGCGCGACTTTTCCGCCACCAAGCTCGCGGGTTCTTCCAATGTGAGCTCCGTGGGCCAGCTACAGTGAGGGCACGGGATGGTTGAGCCAATGCCCTCCGCCGGGTATTCGATCTTGCCGCCGCAATTGCCGCAGGCGCACTTCAAAAACTTGTTCTGGCTCATCTTTTTCTCACGTTAAGTCGATGACATACGAAACCAAAACATCACCCGGATCGTCCTCAATGCTATTGTTGAAACTATGAACGCGACAAACAAATACCTCGCGGAACACTCGGCGAAGCCCGAGGACTTCTTTCTCACGCGGCGCAAATTCCTACAGCGCGCCGGTATGGGTTTTGGCGCGCTCAGTCTCGCGACATTGATGGGCGAGAGTTTGTTTTCACCCAGCGCGGCCGCTGCGGCGGAAGTCATGAGTCCGCTCGCGCCGAAATCGCCGCACTTTCCGGCCAAAGCCAAGCACGTCGTCCACATTTTTGCGCAAGGCGCGCCTTCGCACGTGGACACCTGGGACCCGAAGCCGATGCTGACGAAACTCGATGGCCAGCCCATTCCCGGCTCAGGCGGTGGCGTGGCAATGGCTTCGCCCTTTGCTTTCGCGAAGCACGGCAAGTCGGGCATCGAGGTGAGCGAAGTGTTTCCGAAACTCGCCGAGCACGTGGATGAACTGGCGATCATTCGCTCGTGCTACACGGATATTCCCGCGCACGAAGTGGCGACCGTTTTCATGAACACCGGTTCGTTGCGCCTGGCGCGACCCAGCATGGGTTCATGGGTGCTCTATGGCCTGGGCTCCGAAAACCAGAACATGCCTGGCTTTGTTTCACTGCGTCCCGGTGGCCAGCCCAACGGCGGCAGTTCGAACTGGGGTTCAGCGTTTTTGCCCGGCGTGTATCAGGGAGTGAGCATCAACACCCAGGTGACGAGCGTCGATGCGTTGATTCAAAATATTCGCAATCAATATACCGTCATTGGCGAACAACGCCGCTCGCTCGACTTGGTTCACAAGCTGAACGAGTTGCACAGCCAGAATCTGCAGAAGGAAGCGCAGCTCGAAGCGCGCCTTCAGGCTTACGAAATGGCGTTCAAGATGCAGACGGAAGCGACGGATGCGTTCGACATCACTAAGGAACCCGCGGAGACGCGCGCGGCTTATGGCAACACCGGCCAGGGGCATCAACTCTTGATCGCGCGGCGGCTGATCGAGCGTGGCGTGCGGTTCGTGCAGGTGTGGGCGGGCGGCTGGGATCACCATCAGGACCTCGAGGATCGGTTGAGCCAAAAGGCGCGCGAGATCGATCAACCGTTTGCTGCGTTCCTTGCGGACTTGAAGCAACGCGGGCTTTTCAACGACACCCTCGTGATGTGGGGCGGCGAGTTCGGGCGCAAGCCGACGAAGGACCGCAACGGCAACGACAGTCCGGGCCGTGACCACAACAACAAAGCGTTCACGACGGTGCTCGCCGGTGGCGGCGTGAAGGGTGGAACTGTTTTCGGCGCGACGGATGAGTTCGGCAGCGCCGCGGTCGTGGACAAAGTTCACGTGCATGACATTCATGCCACGGTCCTTGCCTTGCTCGGCTTCGATCACGAGAAGCTCACTTACCGCTACAATGGCCGTGACTTCCGGCTGACCGATGTGCATGGGCATGTTGTCAAAGGCGTGCTGGCCTGAGGCCCGCTGCCCTTCATCGCTTAATCACACTCATACTTTTATTCGTCCGTGCTCACGGGCGGCGGAGATTACGGCGACAGCCACAAGGCATATCTGAGCGCCGTTGAAGATGCGTTCGGTGCCGATGTCGATTATGCGATGCTGATTAAGATTTACGGCAATGCGCCGGAACAAGGCGAAGTGCGCTACTCGCCAGCGCAGTGCATGGGCGCACGCAAGGCGATTCAGAACCGACACCCGGAATGGAAGCACATTTCAACGAGCCACATCGAACGGCAGAACCTGACAATGAGAATGTCGATGCGCCGGTTTACCCGGCTGACGAATGGCTTTAGCAAGAAAATCGAGAATCACGAGCACGCGCTTGCGATTCACTACATGTTCTACAACTTCGGAAGAATCCACCAATCGTTGCGCGTCACGCCCGCGATGGAAGCTGGCGTATCGGATCACGTTTGGAGCTTGGAAGAAATTATTGATCTGCTGAAATAGCGGACATGGGAAACAAGTGTCCTTCGCTGAGCTTTTGCTATGCGGGTGCAGTCAAAGTCCGGTTTCACCGACAATAAGTTCCACTACCACGAACGCGGTTTACCAGATGGGTTTCACTGAAGGTCGGATTCATTCGATAGAGCGTCCGACTCACTCTGCGATGCGTTATCCGAGAGAGTACAAAAGCTGGTCGGTGGCGACGCAGGAATTGTATCGGTCTGGCTATATTGCTGGATTGGGAAGTGTGAAATGAGATGACGACGCGGACTAATCATGCGCCTCCAAATTTCAAACTGAGCCACTACCTAGATTTGCTTCCAGTTGACAATGCCCCGTCGTGTTGGAGTTTCCTGCCGAGGAGTTCAGGTTCAAAAACAAGGAGGCACTATGCGGAAATCATTTTCAATTCAACTCACATCGATCGCTTTGGTTGGAACGTTGCTGGTCGGCTGTGAAAATCTGCCCGGCAGTAAAGGGACGCAAGGCGCAGTAATTGGCGGCGCGAGTGGCGCCGCCGTGGGCGCGGCGGTAGGCGGAAGCAACAATCGCGGGACCGGCGCCATCATTGGGGGCGTGCTTGGCGCGGCGGGCGGCTACGTCATCGGCGCGAACAGCGACAAGATCATGGGCAAGGACAAAGACAACGCGGAGGTCGCCGCTCAACGCGCGAAGTCCAGCCCGGCCACCGCCGAGCAAGCGCGCACTGCTCGCACCGCCGATGTGAACAATGACGGCTTCGTGACGCTCGATGAAGTCGCGGCGATGAAAGACGCCGGATTGACCGATCGCGAGATGTTGAATCGGCTCGAAGCAACGGGCCAGGTCTTTGATCTCACGGCGGAGGGCAAACAGTATCTGCGAGAAAATGGCGTGAGTGAAATCGTCATTCGCGACATGCAAAACTTGAACAGTGAGCGGCGCGAGATGCTGTTACAGCGTTTGAACCAGAATCAGTAAGCAAAGAAATTCAAGCCGTCAGGCTGGCGCGGCGCTCGTCCGAAGATGAGCCGACCAACGGACGGCTCTTTCTTGTACACGTTGGCAGTACGGTGCCAGCCCATTATGATGGGCGGATATGAGCCGACGCATCGAAGCGAATTCCGCCGAGCGCCTGAAGTCCGCGATTCCATTTGGACTCGGCCAGAAGAAGCCGGCGCACTTCCGCGACATGCTGCGCATCGCGTGGTCGAATCGCGATAATCTCGGCTATGCGTGGAAGGTGCTGAGCAAAGGCGTTTGCGATGGCTGCGCGCTCGGTGTTGCCGGATTTCACGACTGGACGATCGATGGCGTACATCTGTGCATGACGCGGCTGAATCTGCTGCGGCTGAACACGATGCCGGCCCTTGATCCGAACTTGCTCGCAGACATCTCGACGCTTAAAGCGCATTCGAATGCGGACTTGCGCGAGCTGGGCCGCCTTCCTTACCCGATGCTGCGCGAACGCGGTGACAAAGGGTTCCGCAGAATCACCTGGGACGAAGCTTATGCGCGCATGGCGAAACGAATTCGCGCGAGCGTTCCCCAACGCCTCGCGTTCTTCCTCACGTCGCGCGGAATCACGAACGAGATTTACTATATGGGGCAGAAGGTCGCCCGCTTTCTGGGCACCAATAACGTGGATAACGCGGCGCGGCTTTGTCATTCGCCAAGCACTGGCGCGATGAAGTACGCACTGGGCGTCGCGGCCAGCACGTGCAGCTACAAGGATTGGCTCGGCACTGATTTGATCGTCTTCTTCGGGGCAAATCCGGCGAACGATCAGCCGGTCACGACGAAGTATCTGCATCTTGCAAAAAAGCTTGGAACGAAGGTCGCGTTGGTGAATCCATACTTGGAGCCGGGCATGAAGCGCTACTGGGTTCCGTCGAGCGCGGGCAGTGCGCTGTTCGGCACGGCCATTACTGATTATTGGTTCCCTGTTTCGCAAGGCGGCGACATCGCATTTCTTTATGGCGTGTTGAAAATGCTGGTCGAGCGAGGCTGGACCAACAGTGAGTTCATCGCGGAACACACGCGAGAATTCGAGGCGTTGAGCGCTCAACTTTCGACTCTCAACTTTCCCGATCTCGAATCCACCAGCGGTCTCACGCGCGCTGATATGGAGGAATTCGCCGCCCTTCTTCACGGTGCGAAGAATGCCGTATTCGTTTGGAGCATGGGCATTACGCAACACGCGTTTGGTGGCGACGCGGTTTCGATGATTCTGAATCTCGGATTGGCGCGCGGCTACGTGGGCCGCGACAAGTGCGGGCTGATGCCGATTCGCGGCCACTCCAGTGTGCAGGGTGGGGCGGAGATGGGCGCTTATGCCACGGCGTTTCCGGGCGGCAAACCGATCAACTCCGAAACCGCGGCTTGGCTTTCCAGCGAATACGGTTTCGAAGTTCCAGATGAGAACGGACTCACGGCGTGCGAAATGGTGGAGGCCAGCGCGCGCGGTGAACTTGATTTGCTCTACTGCGTTGGCGGAAATTTTTTACGCACACTGCCTGAACCGGATTACGTCAGGATGGCGATGGGAAACGTGCCGATGCGCGTGCATCAGGACATTATCCTTACGGATCAGATGTTTATCGAAGCGCGCGAAGAGGTGCTGCTCCTTCCCGCCAAGACACGTTACGAACAGGATGACGGCGGCACAGAGACGACGACGGAGCGTCGGATTATTTCCTCTCCGGAAATTCCGCGTCAAGTGGGTGAAGCCAAAGCCGAGTGGAAAATTCTGCGTGAACTAGCCGTGGCCACATTTCCGGAACGGGCACATCTGCTCGGTTGTGAAACAGGGCAGGGGATGCGCGAGGAAATTGCGCGCGTCGTGCCGTTCTATGACGGCATTCAACATTTGAAGAACGGTGGCGATCAATTCCAATACGGCGGGCCACATCTTTGCGCCGACGGGAAATTTCAGACGACGGATGGCAAAGCGCATTTCCGCGCGGTGAGTTTGCCAAGCGAGCCGGTCAAGCCAGTGGTTTCAATGGTGGTTCCTAGTTTCACATATGGTTCTAGCGAGGACGTCACACTTCCTCGCACGCCGGTAACTATTGAGTTGGAGGCGATCAGACAAGAGGCCAAAGCGTGCAAGGAGCGCGCCATTTTGGAGAGGAATTTCGACGAGGCTGTGGAATGGAGAGACAAGGAGAAGCAGGCGATCGACCGTTTGGAATCCCTGGAGGAAGGCAGGGATGATGCACATAACCGCCGCTCCTTTGTGGTCTCAACTCGCCGCGGCAAACAATTCAACACGCTGATCTACGCTGAGATCGATCCGCTCAACGGCGCGGCGCGCAATTCGGTGCTGATGAATCCGGACGACGCGGCGGCATTACGGTTGAAGAGCGACGATCGCATCACGCTCGTCAACGGCTGCGGGCGCTTCGAAGGCCGCGTGTTCCTGGCGCCGATTGCGCGCGGCAATCTTCAAATCCACTGGCCCGAAGGCAACGTTATCATCCAGCGCGGCATTCACGATACGCTGGGAGGCGTGCCGGATTACAACGCGACGGTGCAAATTGAAAAGTCCGACGCGTGAGAACCACCCGCCAACAAGTGGTGCGCTGGACTGGAGGAGTGGCCCAGCGGAGTTTTGATGAATTGGCCGTCGAAGAGCCGCTGGAAATCCGCGTGGATACGCGCTCTCTCGTAGTGACGATGCGCACGCCGGGGAATGATGATGAACTCGCGGCTGGCTTTCTCTTC
>DATHKK010000558.1:0-2721 GCA_035489355.1 Candidatus Limnocylindria bacterium | reverse complement strand
CGCGAGCCCAACGGCCACCGTCGTGATTACCCAATGTGGCGAAACAGGGCGCAGCACTCGAAAGCCGCCGTAAGACTCTCGCGTAATCTTCTGCGGCGCTCAGTCGCTGGGTAATGAAATCGCCCGTGACGCAAATCACATCCGGCTTCCACGCCAGCCCCCGTTCAATCGCTGTCCCGATGTAATCCAGACTGACTACGGGCGACGCGTGAAGATCCGAAAGGTGCAGCAGCTTCAGAGGTTCGTTGCCACTGGCGTTCGCCGACAATGGAACCGTGAAGTGAGTTGTCTGCAATCGCTCGGCTTCGAAGAAACGCGCGTAGCCGAGCGTGCCGACGGCGGCAACAGAAACGCCGCCGAGAAATCGGCGGCGTGAAATTTTGAGGCTAGGATTCTTCATCGCATCGCGTGATGCGCTCCCATGCTTACTTCATCAGCAACATCTGGCGCGCGCGCTTAATGGCGACGTTCAGACGGCGCTGATAATGCGCAGGCAGACCCGTGTACTTGCGCGGCAAGATGCGGCCCTGATCCGTCACGAACGTGCGCAGCAGGTTGGTATTCTTGAAATCAAGCGCATCAAGCGTGAAGTCGATTTTCGGCTTCGGTCGCGGCGTGCGGCGTTCGGTTGAGCTGCGCGTTCCGTCGCGCTTTTTGTCCGTGTGAGTCTTGCGTGGCATAGGATTACTTTACTTCCTTATGAATCGTGTGGCGGCGCAGGGCTGGATTGTATTTTTTTATCTCCAGCTTTTCGGTCTGCAGTTTCTTGTTGCGTGTGGTGGTGTAGCGGGAAGGTGATTTGCCTTCCTTGCGTGCTTCAGTGCACTCGATGGTGATGATTTCTCGGGCCATAAATTATTCTTTTTCCTTGGGCTTCTCTTCTGGTTCCTCGTCGTCGCCAGGTTCGACGTCCGGCCCCGCGGCACTATCGACAGATCCCAGCGCGCCCAGTCGGCGTTGACGCAGCGCGCCGTCACGTTCGAGTTGGGCCTGGGCTTCGACGGTGAAACGCGTCCACGGAATCGCTTCGAGCCGCGCCTTCGGAATCGTTTTTCCAGTCAACTCGCAAATGCCGAAGGTATTCTTCTCGATGCGCTTGAGTGCCTCTTCGATTTCATACATCGCGTCCTGGTCGGACGAGAGCAGGCTCAGCGCGAAGTCGCGGTCGAAATTGTCGGTGCCCGAATCGGCCATGTGCAGGCTGTAGCTGGACATTTCCTCCGCGGACTCCTTGGCCAAACCATTCATCTGCGCCACGAGACGCTCGCGGAGATCCATCAGCGTGACGTAATACTGTTGCCACTCAGACTTGATCTTGATGGGCCCGGCGCCATTCCGCGGAATCGGCGCGCTGCCACTTTTCGCAATGGGCCGGCCGAGAATCGACGCGGCCGTGGCGCCGTGCGTTTTCGGTTTTGCGCTGTGGCTTTCAGCGCTCTTCTTCCCGGTGTTTTTCTTTTTAGTCACGAGTCGAAAATCGGTTTTTGATCGCTAAAAACGCGGGAAATGCTTCGTTCCCGAATTTAAGAGTGGGCGAATGTAACAAAGGAAAGTGAGAACGCCACAAAAATTTTGCCGCCTTCAAGTCGCGTGTTTGGAGCGTGTCTTGACAGCCCTCCGTCGCGTCGAGAATCCTGTTTTCAGCCCATGAAATCACGCGGCCCCACTTGGAAATCTGTCGTCATGACGTTTGTCATCGCGCTCGTGTTCTACTATGCCGCCTACTCCTGGCTACACCGGCGGCAGACAGGAAACGGTCCCTGGCAAGTGAACTTCACCACGAATTCCGCGGGCGTGCCGCGGCTCGTCGTGGCGCAGCCATCCCTAGGAATTTCCAACGTCATCATTGAGTTTCCGGGCGAACAATTGGCCGCGACGAATTCGACGGGCGTGGTGAACTTTGCCAAGCCCAAGCAGACCACGCCCTTCGGCCATGTCCTCTACGACGATCTGATGTTTCAGCCGGGCGATGTCGCGCTGGACACTTTTGGGCACGTGGTGGAATTCGTCCCTTCGGTCCTCGGACTCAATGGACTTGGAATTGGCTGGACCAATGACACGGTTTATTCCCTCGCGCCAACGAACAGACTTTCGGCGGAAGCGAGGAGAAAACTCAAAGGCGGCTACAAACGCTAAGTTGATTTCTCCAGGACGAAAAACTTCTGTGCCACCCACACTGCACCGGTCGGCACGATTTCGCGTAGGTTGAATCCGCAGCGCGTTACTTCCTCGGTGAACTGCGCCAGCGTCGGTTGCTGATCGTAATTGGGCTTGCGGCCCTTCAACGCTTTCAACACGCGGCGCACCCCGCCGAAAGAGTGATAGTCGAAGAATGAGATGACGAGATACTTGCGCGTGATGCGATGAAACTCGCGCAGGAACATCTTGCGCTCATCTGCTTTCAGAATGTGGTGCAACAAGCGATTGCAGAACACGCCATCCACCGCGCCGTCCGCGAGGGAAATCTTTGCGGCGTTCGATTGCATGAAACTGACGCGCAGTTTGGTCCGTTCCGCGCGCTCGCGGGCGAACTCCAGGATTTCGAACGCGACGTCGGCTTCGATCAGTTCCCGTCCACGCGACAGCACTTTGGCAAAACGCCCCGCACCGGACGGCACGTCGATGATGCTGCGGCAATCCGGCAAGGCATCGAAAATTTTGGCGACCGCCCGCTGCTCGCGCAGATTGATGCCCTTGCGCGATCCGGTCTCGAATCGTTCC
>DATHKK010000557.1:0-2624 GCA_035489355.1 Candidatus Limnocylindria bacterium | reverse complement strand
GAGGGAGAAGCGGGCGCGCCTCCTCGAGGACAATTCAGACATCAAGATGGCGCCGATCAGCAGTGGAACGAACAAACCGAAGACAACGATCTCCCGGCGCATCCAGGAGCGTTTCAAGTTGAGAAACGCGCGCCACGCACTGAGAGGGCGACCGAGATGGAACACACTTGCCCCGAGACCAATGATGGCCAACGCGAGAGCCACGAGAAGTATCGGCAATGAGATGAGTCCGAAGCCTGCCGCCTAAGTGACGACACCGACTGAGGCCTGCGACAACACCAACATAATCACCAACGGCCCGTGCGCGGGCTGCGGTTTGAGTTCAGCGGCATCAGCGGCCATGAGGTAGGGCGTGCTGTCCCCAGCGCGCCGGAGTGAGGCGCTCGAAACGCCAAACGCGTTCTCCGATTTGTGGCCCGGCACGGTGAGGACACCGCGCCCTACCTCATTAAGAGTTACGGCTACTCTGGTATAGCGCGTGGTCGGCAGGGTGTAGTCACCCGCGGGCGCGCCGTTCAGAAAGTTTTTCCCGTGCTCCCGAAATTCAATCGTCACCGTGCTCGTTTGCACCTTCGTGATGCGAATGGCTTCGTTCGGACACGCCTGCACACACGCGGGCGCTTCGCCGACGGCGAGACGGCTCGAACACATGTCGCACTTGCGCACGATTCCGAGGCGTGGGTTGTACTTCGGCACGTCGTAGGGACATTTCAGAACGCAGTACTGGCAGCCAATACACTGGTCATCGAGGTGACGCACGATCCCGGTGACAGAATCTTTTTCGTAAGCGATCCCGGGGCAACCATTCAGACACGCGGGTTCAACGCAGTGATGGCACGCAGTCGTGACGGTTTGTTGAACGACCGGAGTGGGCTTCCACGGTTTCGACGGCGGGCTGATCAGCAGTCCGACATCACGCCAGGTTTCGTTGTCGTCGAGACCATTGAGACTGTGGCAGGCGGTGACACAGGCTTTGCAGCCGGCATTTGTCCAACTCGACCTCGAAGGCGTATTGCTCGCCGGGCTTCGGCGCTTCGAGCGGAATCAGGCCGCGGTAAAGGCGGGCATACGCCGGTTGCTGCTCATCATGAACACGAGAGAACCGATCGACAGCAGTCAGGTTCTGCTGCTCGGCGAGCAACTCTTCCAGGAACGACGATGACGGTGCAGTCATTCGCCGTCATGCACTTCGGTGTTCACACCGGCGTTGGTCAGTTCGAGTTCACGAATTGAAATCATCGGCAAAGCGGAGTGTGTGCTAGCAACGGTCGTGCCGCCAACGCAGCTTCGGCACGTTCAGTGAAGTGATGAACGGGATTGATGAGGCTTCATCTTTGTTCAATCGGTCGCTTTTCGTCGTTCTATTTGCACTCGGCCAAGCGCCAATCATGACCTGTTTTGCGCACGGTGTGAAAACCACTTCGCTCGTTTCCAACAGTTGAACCGCTCGTAGTGACCCGCTACTGTCCGCGCTCCCCGGTGCCGGGGCGCAACAATTTATGCTCAAAGCCGGAATCGTCGGGCTGCCCAATGTCGGCAAGTCCACCTTGTTCAACGCCGTCACGCGCACGCGCAAAGCGGAAGCGGCGAACTATCCCTTTTGCACCATCGACCCGAACGTCGGCATCGTGACCGTGCCGGATGCGCGGCTCGCCGTGCTCCAGGGCATCGCGAAAACGCAGGTGGTCATTCCGGCGGCGGTGGAGTTCGTGGACATCGCCGGCTTGGTGAAGGGCGCGGCGGCGGGCGAGGGCCTCGGGAACAAATTTCTGACACACATCCGCGAAGTGGACGCCCTCGTGCAGGTCGTTCGTTGCTTTGATGACGAGAATGTCATTCACGTCGCGGGCAGCGTCGATCCCGTGCGCGATATTGAAATCATCAACACCGAACTCGTCCTCGCCGATCTCGAAGCCGTGAACAAGCGACTGGAGAAAGGGGCCAAGGACGCCAAGCGCGGCGACAAGATCGCGCTCGCCGAGCAAGCCGTGCTACAGAAATTCCAGCCCGTGCTCAACGAAGGCAAGCCGGGGCTCACGGTGTCGTTGACGCCGGAAGAGAAGATCATCGCGCGCGGTTTCTATTTGCTCACGGACAAGTCGACGATCTTCGCGTGCAACGTCAAGGAGTCCGACCTCGCGACTGCAGATCAGAACGCTTACGTCGCGAAAGTGCGCGAGTACGTGAAGACGCATCTGGCGTGCGAGGCCGTCGTCATCAGCGCGCAGATTGAAAGCGACTTGGTGGATTTATCGCCTGAGGAAGCGAAGGAGTTTCTGAAGGAACTGGGCGTGCAGGAGTCAGGCGTGGGCGCGCTTATCCGCGCGACGTATCACTTGCTGGGCTTGCGCACTTACTTCACGGCCGGCGAGAAGGAAGTCCGCGCGTGGACGATTCACGTGGGCGACACGGCACCGAAAGCGGCAGGCGTCATTCACTCCGACTTCGAGCGCGGGTTCATCAAGGCCGAAACCGTCGCCTACGACGATCTCGTGAAACTTGGCTCCGTGGCCGCCGCGCGCGAAAAAGGTCTCTACCGCATGGAAGGCAAAGAGTACGTCGTGAAAGATGGCGATGTGCTCCTCTTCAAGTTCAACGTGTAACTTTATCTTGCTGCCATGCGG
>DATHKK010000556.1:0-4080 GCA_035489355.1 Candidatus Limnocylindria bacterium | reverse complement strand
CGCGCGGGGTTGCGCGGTTTGGTTTGCTCGCCGCTCGAAGTGGCGGGCCTGCGCCAATCGCTTCCGTCTCGAATGCAATTCGTCACGCCCGGGATTCGCACCGGCGATGACGCAGTCGGGGATCAAAAGCGAACGCTGAGCGCAAAGCAGGCGATCGAAGCAGGAGCCAGTTGGCTAGTAATTGGCCGCCCAATTTATGCCGCGCCGAATCCGCGGGAAGCCGCGGAAAAAATCCACGCTTCGCTGGCGTGAGCTACGCGAGGCCGCGCTGGCGAAGGGCACTGAGCGTCCAATCGTATTCCGCCACGAGTTGATCCACCACGCTGCGATTCTTCATTTCCGGCGGCATTACTTCCCACGTGTAGGTTTCCATTTCGATGTGGGAACAAAGCGTCGGTTCCGCCGCAAGTGCGTCCATGACTCCGTTCAGGTGATCGCGCGTCGTCCGAAACATCGCCGAAGACTCGAAGTGCAACGGCACGTGAAAATGAATGCGCCATTCTTCGGGAGAGTTGGGCGCGGTGGCCTGCGCGCTGAGCGCCACATCGAGATCGCGGTAACGAGTCAGCATGCCTTCCGCTGCGCGCGCAACTACCTGATGAAAATAAACCGGCTCGCAATACTCCCGCAGCGCCGCGCGCGTCGGCGCGTCCGCCGTCACCTTCAACGCTGAGCTGAAGTGGAGCTTGCTCACGCGGATGTCGTGCTCGCGAAAACGGCGCAGCACATCCGCCGGTTCCTCGAATTCCACTGCGAGATGGCAGGTGTCGTAGTTCACACCGAGATGTTCGCGCAGGCGTGAGTCTCCGGGATGTTCGTCGCGCATCTGTTCAAAAAACATTGCCGTTTCCGCGCTGGTTTCCAAATAACACAGCGGCTCCGGCTCGAGGCCCAGGTGGAGCTTCTTTCCGCTGCTCTCGCTCACGCGCGCGATGTGTTCCACGCACCGCCAGAGATTATTGCGCGTGGCCTGCACTTGATCGCCGCTGGTGATGAATTCCTTGAATGAGCACGGCACCGTACTCACGCTGCCCTCGATGCCGAACGGAACAATCTCCGCGAGCAGATTGAAAAGCAGGTTCGTGTAGGTCACCCGCTCGCTGGTCGTCCAGTCAGGCGCATACACGTGCTCCTTCACGCGCGTGCCGTGGAACTTGCCATAGGGAAATCCGTTGATGGTGAAGACGTAACAGTTTTCGCGATCCAGCCAGCGGCGGAACGTGCTCAGCGTTTCCGGTTCACTCAACTCGCGCGCCGCGTCCGCGCCCAAACGAAGGCCGATCGCGTAAGGCTTGTCTTTGGAAACCCGGTCCCGCACCGCCAGCGTGTATTTCTGGAGTGCGTCAAAAGTCTGCGCCCACGATTCGCCGCGATGAATGTTCGTGCAGTAGGCGAGGTGCAGGCCGTGATTCAATTGCATGGCGTCCAATTAACCACGGCGACGTAAAGCGACAGAGAAGATTCTTTGCCCGGCGTGTCCATGCCAATCGTTCCTTCGGCGACGATTCGCCGGCGCAAAAACCGCGGGGTTCTCGCCAATTCCGGTGGAGCGCTAATTTAGTGCGAGCGGCAAATGTTTTCCATGCAAGCACAAGATCTTTTGTTGCCGGAGCGATGCAAATAACGACGAGAATCGAGACTTCAGCACCGCTCACACCGGCACGCTGTCTGATGCGAAAGACGGCGAGCAGAAACTCTGGATGCGCCACGACTCGCATCGCGAGCACCGTTCCGTCGAAAACCGCGCCTACCGTTATTGGGGGATCAACGAGTGATCGCCGTTCGATTACGCAACAACATCCAAACCGCTGACGAATTATGAAAATCAAACTGCTCATGGCGCTCGCCGCGTTCGTCACCCTCGGAGGTTTCAGGCGGTGTTTGCGCAATCCAAACGCGAACGCGCCGCGAAAGAATTCATGCACGACAAACTGGAACTCTCGCAGCGCACGTTGGAGGGAATCGCCTTGGAAGACTACGACCTCATCATCTCAAAAGGCATCCGGCCCTGCTCTCTGGGGTGTGGTGAAGAGAGCAGTTCCGCTCCTTCAGAACGAAACGCAAAACATGAACACGCCAGACCCCCTCTCCTACGGATGTTCCACAAATGTTCGGTGGCCAATCAATAGAGTTATCGAGCCGATCAAATCGGCTTGTTTCATTAACTATCATATGCACAAACGTTCGCCTTCGGTTTGCTCGTTGGGTGATCAGAGTGTTGTCCATTGGCGGGCGACTTTGCGTCGTAGTCCCGCGCCAGACAGTCGTAGATGGCTGAAAAATCTTTGTCACCCTCTCCTGTCCGAATGGCGAAGCGATAGATTTCCTTGGCGACATTTGTGAGAGGCATGGGCACACCGCTTTCGTAGCCGCTCACCGAGGCGAGGTGCAGATCCTTTTGCAGCCAGCGCAAAGGGAAGTCTGCGTCCTCGAAAACTCCGCTTTCAATTCGCTCTCGCTTGGCGGCAAGGAACGGGGCGGCAACCGGCCCGCCCAGCAATGCCTCGAACAATACTTCGAGAGGCAAACCAAGAGACTTGCCCAGAACCAAACCTTCCGCAGAGGCGGCCATCACCGTGCCGAGCAATTGGTTCATCACCATTTTAAGCGAAGTCCCCAGGCCTTGAACGCCGCAGTGAACAATTCTGCTTCCCATGCATTCCAACAACGGCTGGCACGTTTTCAAGTCAGTGGCGGTGCCGCCTACCCAAAACACGAGTTGGCCGAGAGCGGCCTGGCTTTTGGAACCAGTGACGGGAGCGTCCAGGAAACGAATGTCCAGCGCTCGTGCTTGTTGCGCCATTTCTCTGGAGAACGATGGATTCACCGTGCTGCAATCCACCCATATCGCGCCGGGCGGAAGGTGCGCAAGGAATCCGTCCTCGCCTAAAGCGGCTTCCTGCACCGCTTCCGGATGAGCGAGCATGGTGAACAACACTTCCACCCGCCCGGCCAGTGCCGTCGGCGACGCGGCCCACTCTGCCCCGTTCGCCAGCAGGCGCTCTGCTTTGGCGCGTGTTCGGTTGAACACGACCAAAGAGTGGCCGTGCTTTTGCAGATTCGCGGCCATGCGGCTTCCCATGATGCCAAGGCCAATGAAACCAATTTTCATTTTTGTTTCCTTTCTCTTGTGGCGGGTCGGCGGACGATCAACGTCCATCAAGCCGTCTGGGCCAGCTTCGCCACTTTGTATTGTTCGGTTTCAATGTCCGCGATGTCCTGTTGCGTCAGACGAAAGTCCACGCCGGCGATGATTTCATCGACCTGGCGCGCGCTGCGCGCTCCCACAATCGCTCCCGTCACCGCCCGTTGACGCAAAGTCCAGGCTATCGCGACTTGTCCAGGCGAGCGACCGTGACGCTTGCCGACCGTGCGCAGCCTTTCAACCAGCGCGAGATTCCTTGAGAGCTTTGGGTCCTGGAATTCAGGGCTGCGGCTCCGCCAATCGCCGATCGGCAGGTTGGCGGCGCGTTCGTGCGTCATCGCGCCGGTCAACAATCCCGAAGCCATCGGCGAATAGACAATCACGCCGATTCCCTCCGAGCGGCAGTAAGGCAGAATCTCTTCCTCAACGTCGCGACGAATCAGGGAATAGGGCGGCTGAAGGGAAGTAACCGGAGCGATGCCTTGAGCAAGGCGCATCTGCGCGACATTAAAATTGGAAACGCCAATCCAGAGAACCTTGCCCTGGTCTTGGAGTTGTTCCATCGCCTGCCATCCTTCTTCCACTGCGCCCGGCTCCTCCGTTGGCCAATGGATTTGGTAGAGGTCAATCGTTTCGACGCGCAACCGCCGCAGACTGTCTTCGCACTCGCGCCGAATGGAGTCCGCCTTCAATACGTGGTCAACCTTCCCCTGTTCATCCCAGCGCAAAGCGCACTTGGTGAAAACATACGGCCGCTCGCCCGGCCAGGTCTTCAAGGCCTGCGCGACGACTTCTTCGGAGTGGCCCATGCCGTAAACCGCGGCGGTGTCGATCCAGTTGACGCCCAGTTCGAGCGCGCGATGGATGGCGGCGATGGACGCTTTGTCGTCTTGCTCGCCCCAGGCGAATTCCCAGCCTCCGCCGCCGATGGCCCA
>DATHKK010000555.1:0-3688 GCA_035489355.1 Candidatus Limnocylindria bacterium | reverse complement strand
CGGTGGTGATGCTGGGAGGACTGCTCGCCTGCGTCTTTTTTCTCAAGGTCCGAATGAACCGGCCGCCGGCGCTGGCTGAGACTCTTGCCGAATTGAAAAAGGACATCGAATGCCTCCAGAACAAGGACTGAGCGATCTGCGCCGCCGGAAAAAAGAGTTGCTGCTGGAGAGCGACATTAACCGCCAAATCCTGCAATTGGAATGCTGCCAGTTGCGCCTGAAGGCCACGGAATGGCGGCAGGGCCTCCTAAAAGCGCGCACGCTTTACACATGGCTCACGCCCGCCGCAGCCATCGCTTTTGGCGTTTTCAGCATGCGCAAAAGAATGCGCGCGCATGACGGCAACGGACATCACAACGGGCGCGGCTCTCGCAAATCCGCCTACATAAAGTTGTTGGCGCCACTGGCATTTGCCGCATTGCGCAAGGCCTACACTTTCTGGCGTTACACTCGCAGACGGAACGCCTCGGTCGCTTAGCGGAAAGCATTTGCCGCTTGTTTCGCACGCGTGTTTCGAGTGTAAACGGCGCGTGCCAGACTGGCTTATCGTAGCTCTCCTCGGGATCGTCGAAGGAATTACCGAGTTCCTGCCCATCTCATCCACCGCGCACCTGCTCATTTGCGAACAACTCATTCCAGCCGGGAAACAGTTCGTCGGCAACGATCTGTTCAACATCGTCATTCAATCCGGCGCGGTCCTCGCAGTCATTCCGCTCTTCAAGCAACGCTTCGTGCAATTGCGCCAGTGGCGCGAGCCTAGGTCACGGGATCTCATCGCGAAAATCGCCGTCGCATTTTTCATCACGGCGGTGGGCGGCATGATTCTCGAAAAGAAAAACTTCAAGCTGCCTGAAACCATCTTGCCCGTGGCGCTCGCCATGTTGTGCGGCGGCGTGCTCATCCTTCTGATCGAGGGCTTTGTCCGCGGGAAGGTATGGAGCGAGGAAATTACGTGGACCATCGCGCTCACAGTGGGCGGCGGGCAATTGCTGGCTGCGATCTTTCCCGGCGCGTCGCGTTCCGGCACCACGATCCTTCTGGCACTGCTCCTCGGTTTGAGCCGGCCGGCAGCAACTGAATTTTCATTCTTGGTCGGGATTCCCACCATGCTCGCAGCCGGTGGATGGAAAATTATCAAAGCGTTGCGTCAACCCTCCGAGGCGCCGGATTGGTATTTGATTCTCCTGGGGACCGTCGTAGCGGCGGCCGTATCTTTCATCGCGGTGAAGTGGCTTCTGCGTTTCGTCCAGACGCATACGTTCGTGGGCTTCGGTTGGTATCGCATCCTCGCAGGCGGTCTTCTGTTGCTGCTGAGCCTGGGATAAAAAGCGGCCGTGGCCGCGGCTAATTCACGAACGAGAACTCATTCCCTTGCAGCAGCGCATGGGCGTATTCCTGCCACGCGGTCAGAGGCGTCCGCGATTTCATCGGCTCCCGCCCGCCTCGTTTCATGTTTTGCGCCGCCATCGCAACCGGACCTTGTTTCCTTCGTGCATTGGCAAATGCCGCCGGCGCGGTGGAGGCGACGCGTTCCTGTGAAGGCTGTTGCGATACAAAATCAAGCCCGAGCTGAATCTCCGACGAACTCGGCAGCCTTTGGTAAACGAACAAATACAGAAACCGAATACGTTCCTCATCGGTGGAAAGCGCCGCAAAGTCCGGCCGCGATACCAGGTTCTTCGCGGACTCGACGACGAGCGGACCGTTCATGAAGAACAGCGCTTGCTGCGGCACAGTCGTCTGGTGCCGTTTGCCGTTCGTCATGTCGGGATTTGCGAAATCGAAATTGACCAGCACGTCGGACGGGTTCTGGCGATCGATGAATCCATACACGCTGCGCCGCGTGGAGTAAGGCTCGCGATTCAAATCCACGGGCCGCCCGTACATCGTCTTGTCGAGCGTGCCTCCGATGGCGAGCAGCGAATCGCGAATCGGCTCGAACTCCAGCCGGCGAATGTTCGCGCGCCAGAGCAAACGATTGTTTGGATCGATTTGCGCGTAACGCGGATTGTTCGCGCTGCTCTGCTGATACACCGCCGACATCAGGATGAGCTTGTGCATTTTCTTGATGCTCCAATGCTCTTCCATGAATCGGCTGGCGAGATAGTCCAGCAACTCGGGATGGCTCGGCGCTTCGGACATCGTTCCAAAATCATCCGGCGTGCTTACAAAGCCCTCGCCGAAATGGTGCAGCCAAATGCGGTTGATCATCACGCGAGCCGTGAGCGGGTTGTTTTTGCTGGTGATGGCAGAAGCCAATTCCAGCCGGCCGCTGCCGTTCTTGAACTCCGGCCGCACCGGACCCGACAACACTTCCAGAAAGCGCCGCGGCACGATCGCGCCTTTGTTCTCCGCTTCTCCTCGAATAAACACGGGCGAGTCCTTCGGCTTCGGCACGTCCTCGATCACCATCGCACGCGCGGGCGCAGCGGGATGATTCATCTCGAGGCGCGCGATCTTGCCTACGTTCTGCCGGGTTTCTTTCTGTAATTCTCGAATGGCATCGCGGTCCCGCTTGCGCCGCAACTCGATGAACTTCGCCTCCAATTGCTGCTCCTCCTGCTGCAACGCGATGCGCTTCTCGTAGTAGTCGCGATACTCCGGCGTGTTCCACACCACGGAAATGACCGGCTCGATCTCCGGCTCGCGGCTGCTCGCGAAGATGCCGTGCAGCGAGTAGTAATCCTTCTGCGGAATCGGATCGAACTTGTGATCGTGGCAACGCGCGCACGTCACCGTCATCCCAAGAAATCCTTTCGTCACCACGTCGATGCGATCGTTGATGATGTCGTGCTGCATTCCCTGAAAGCGTTCGCCGAGGGTGAGAAAACCGAGCGCCGAAAGATTGCTCTTGTTCACCGAAACGGTGGAAAGCTTGTCCGCTGCAATCTGCTCCGCCACGAACACGTTGTAAGGCTTGTCCTCGTTGAAGCTGCGGATGACGTAGTCGCGGTACGTCCAGGCGAACGGGTAATTCGGATCTTCGCGCTGGCGCCGCACCTCGCCTTTCGTGTCGGCATAGCGCGCTGTGTCGAGCCAGTGCCGACCCCAACGTTCACCGTATTGGGGCGAAGCGAGCAGGCCATCGACGACCTTTTCAAACGCGCTCGGTGAACTGTCGTTGACGAACTTCTCCACTTCATCGGGCGTCGGCGGCAAACCAATCAAATCAAAGTAGACGCGGCGAATGAGCGTGCGCTTATCCGCGGCGGGATTGGGCTTCATTCCCTTCTCGCTGAGCTTCGCGACGATGAAATTGTCGAGCGGCGTCTTCACCCAACCCGCATCTGCACCGGTCGGCACCGCGGGTTTCTTCACGGGTTGCCAGGCCCAATGTTTCGCATTCGGATCGCTCCAATTCTTCTGCGCCGCGCTGGCCGTCCGGGGATCGGGCGCGCCCATTCTGATCCACGCCGTCAGATCGGCGACCTGTTGTTCCGAAAGCTTCTCTCCCTTCGGCGGCATTTGCAGATCGGGATCGCTGTAACGAACGGCTTTGATGAGCAAACTCTTTTCGGGATCGCCCGCAACAATCGCCTCGCCGGAATCACCGCCCTTGAGCAACGCTTCCCGCGAGTCGAGGAGCAAGCCGCCTTTGACCTTCTCCGCCTTCGTGCTGTGGCACTTGTAGCAGTTGTTCGCGAGGACGGGGCGAATCTTGCTCTCGAAGAAATCGAGCTGCGCTTTG
>DATHKK010000554.1:0-5242 GCA_035489355.1 Candidatus Limnocylindria bacterium | reverse complement strand
CTGATTCCGCCTCTATTGGTTCCAGGCTGGTGAATCGCTTTTCCGTCGCGGCGTGGTTCCGATCCAGCGTCGCCCTCAGTTCCAACGGACAAACGATGCGCATGCTTGAAAAAGAGAACAGCTTCTTTCTGCTTTCGGGCGACGGCAATCCCGCTGCCCTGGGTGTGGGCGGCATCAGTATGTTGGTGAAAAAGGCGGGCGCCAATTTGTCGATTGGCGTTGGGCAATCTCTGCTGGCCAACCGCTGGTATCACGTTGCCGGTACCTTCGATGGCGCGAACATCCGCATTTATTTGGATGGCGAGTTAAAGGGCACGCGCGCTGTCGCCGCGCCGCTCGACACCACGGTACTGCCGTTGCACATCGGCGCGGATTATTCCGCTCCAGGTGTGGGCACCCGATATTTCAACGGGACGATTGATGAGGTCGGCATCTGGGAACGGCCACTTTCGCAATCAGAAATTCTGGATTTGTCCGGACAAGTCGGCCTTCCCACGATTCTGGAACAACCACAATCGCAGACCGCCTACGCCGGCGGCAGCGCGATCTTCCAAGTGCGCGCGCGCGGCCAGGGTCCATTACGCTATCTCTGGTTTCACGGTACGAACGAACTTCGTACGGCCACAACTCCCGTGTTGACGCTTGTCAACGTGCAGTTGGCTGACGCCGGTGATTATCGCTGCGAGGTGTCCAACGATTTAGGAGATACGTTCAGCGACATCGCCACGCTCACGGTGACTCCGGTCACGAGCATCACTGACGGGAGTGAAGCACTCTGGAAGCTTGATGAAACGAGCGGTCTGGTCGCGGCAGATTCTTCAGGCCAGGGCCGCGATGGACAGCTTGCGGATTACGTGGACACGAGCAGCCAATGGATCGCGGGCCAGGTCAATGGCGCGCTGACGTTCGATGGCCAATCCAACCGCGTCGTGGCCGCAAACAGCGGCGCTTTGAACCTGGGGAGTGACGCCACTCTGGCCTTCTGGGTTCGCCCCAGTTCCTACGGCACGCTCCAAAACGCCGGCACCTATTTGTTCAACACCGGCCGTATTCTGCGCAAAGGCACGCGGTTCGACGTCGAAACGGTGGACGATCCCGGCACGGTGCGGGGCACGCTGCGCGTCAATGGAGTTCCCGCTCCGCAGCAGAACATTTTGCAAACCAATCAATGGCAGCATTTCGCCATCGTGTTCTCGGGCGGCACGATTACCTTTTACAAAAACGGTTTCCGGCTGGGCGATCCAGTGCCGGGCGGTCTCGGCGCGACAAACACCAATGCCGTGGTCCTTGGCAGTTTCAGTGAAACGCTCGCGACGACAACGAACTTGTTCGCCGGCGCGATGGACGAAGTCGGCATCTGGGGCCGCATTCTCAGCGAATCAGAAATTCTCAACCTTGCTGGTCGCGACGTCGCTGGTCCGCCGGTCGTCGTAACTCAGCCTGAGTCCGCCACGCGCTATGTGGGCGGCTCGGTGAGTTTCCTGGTGGAAGCGACGGGCAAGCGCCCGTTGAGCTACGGATGGCAGCATGACGGCACGCCCATGCCCGCTTCCAATACGAACCGATTGGTCCTGACCAATCTCACTCTCGCCGACGTCGGCGGCTACACCGTATCGGTGACGAACGATCTGAATTTCACAGTCAGTACGCCACCGGCGGTGCTCACGATCCTGCAAGTATCCAACGTGGCGTCAGGCTTGATCGCGTATTGGAACTTCGATGAAACAAACGGCTCGGTCTTCGCCGATGCCAGCAGCCACGGCCATGATGCGGCGCTCCAAAACGGTACCGCGGTGTCCGGCTCTGTGGGTGTAATCGGTGGCTCGTACAATTTTGATGGCGTGAACGACTTTGCCATCGTCCCGCACGCTCCCGATTTGAATCTTGCCGATCAGGTTACCATTTCCGTTTGGGTCAACCCGCGCAATTTTGGGGGCGTGGGCGGACTGGGCCGTATGGTGCGCAAGGACATCAACTTCGATTTCACTCTGGTGGCGGCTAATTCCACCTTCCAGGTCTTTGGGCTGAACAAGGCTGCTTATACAGCGCCTGCAAATTCTCTGACGACCAACCAATGGCAGCACTTGGCGGTCGTGGCCAGAGACGGCACGCTGCAGTTCTTCAAGAACGGACGTGCGCTTGGCAATCCGATTCCTGGACAACTGGGGCCGGCGAATCTGAACAACCTCATCATCGCCAACTTCGGGCCTGACCTCTCGATCGTCCGGTTGTTCGACGGATTCATGGACGATCTCGGCATCTGGAACCGCGCTCTGAGCGCGTCCGAAGTCGATGGCATTTATCAGAACGGACTGGTGGGCCAAGGGTTGAATGCGCCCTTCGTGCCGTTCGCGATCCAATCGATCGGCTTTCCCGCGCCCAATCAAGTCCGCCTGGTGTACTACTCGCCTTTCACGGGACGGCAGCATGTCATTCAGCGAAGCGACGATTTCGCCACGCTGAACTGGACGAATCAAACGCCCGTCACGTTGAACCCGTTGGGCAGCGGGTTGACCGAAGCTCTGTTCGATAAAGCGGCTGGCCAAAGTGCGTTCTATCGCGTGGCGGTGTTGCCACAGGCCGATCTTTTCTTCGAAAACTTCGAAACCGGCGCCGTGGGCTGGACGCATGGCGGCGCGGGCGACGAATGGGAATTGGGCACGCCGGTGAATGGTCCGGGCGCGGCCGTCAGCGGCGTGAACGTGTATGCCACGGACCTGGACGGAATCACCGAGGCATTCAGTGACGAATGGCTGCGCTCACCGCCGATCAACCTTGCGGGCGTCAGCCGGGCCACCGTGACTTTCCAGGAATGGCGCAACGTGGATCCTGATCCAACCTTCCATGGAACGATTGTGAATGTCCTGGACGCGAACACGCTGGCCGTCATCCAGCAACTCTCGCTGCAAGCAGGAGCTACCGCGGGCTGGCAGCAGCGGACGCTGCAGTTGCCGCCCCAAATTCTCGGCCGCAACATCCGGCTGGAATTCCGGCTGTATTGCGACGGCTTCAATCTGCTCGAAGGCTGGTACATCGACGACGTGGAGATCGCGCCGGAGTAAGGGCGGGCCTTTCCCGCTTGAACACGCACGCGCTTTGGCGGTCAATCCGCGGGTGATTCACCTCGCTCTGTTTCTCGGGTTCACGATCGCGTGTGCGTGCGTGCGCGCCGCGACTGGTTATGTGCCCTCGAACATGGCTCCACCGCCGATCGCGCGGGAGTTCCGCGGCGCGTGGGTCGCGGCGGTGAACAACATCGATTGGCCGTCGAAGAAGACGCTGACTACGCCGCAGCAAAAGAATGAGTTGCTCGCCATCTTCGACCAGTGCGCGGCGTTGAAGCTCAACGTCGTCGTCCTGCAAGTGCGCCCGGCATGCGACGCGCTTTACGCCTCGAAGCTCGAGCCGTGGTCGGAGTATCTCACCGGCACACAAGGCAAGGCGCCGAACCCATATTGGGACCCGCTGGAGTTTGCCGTGAACGAGGCGCACAAGCGCGGGCTGGAATTGCACGCGTGGTTCAATCCGTTTCGCGCGCGACATTCCACGGGCAACAAAAGTTTTTCCGCGGCGGACCACATCAGCAAGACGCGGCCGGAGTTGGTGAAGACTTACGGCACGCACTTGTGGCTCGATCCGGGATTGCAGGAAGTACACGACTATTCGGCGCGCGTCATTCTCGACGTAGTGCAGCGTTACGACATCGATGGCGTCCACGTGGATGATTACTTCTACCCGTACCGCGAGAAGGACGCGCGAAAGATCGAGATCCCCTTCCCCGACGACGCGAGTTGGGCGGCTTACCAGAAAAGCGGCGGCAAGCTCTCGCGCGACGATTGGCGGCGCGACAACGTGAACCGGTTTATCGCGCGGATGTATCGCGGCGTGAAGGCGGCCAAGCCGTGGGTGAAGGTCGGCATCAGCCCGTTTGGAATTTATCGCCCGGGACATCCGGCGCAGATCAAGGGCTTCGACCAGTACCAATCGATTTACGCCGACCCGCGCGCGTGGCTGGCGAACGGCTGGCTCGATTACATCGTGCCGCAGCTCTATTGGCGCATCGATCCGCCGGCGCAAAGTTTCCCCGTGCTGCTGAAGTGGTGGACGGAAAACAATCCGAAGCACCGCCAGATCGTCGCGGGATTGAACACCACGGCGATCGGAACGCAGGCTGTTTACACCGTGAGTGACGCGGGAAACAAAGGCTGGCCGGCGAGTGAAATCGAACGGCAGATTCAACTCACGCGACAGCAAAGCGGCATCGCCGGCCATATCCATTGGAACATGGGCGCGCTGATGAGGAACAAAGGCCGCGTCGCCATGCTACTCGCCGAGGACGAGTACAAGCATCCCGCGCTCGCGCCGGCGGCCCACGCGAGCACGAGGGCGTTGAGCAAACCTGTGGTGATGATGGCCGACACGAAGAACGGCTGGCGCTTGCAATGGTCCGCGGCCAGCGACGAGGAGGCGCGCTTCTGGATCGTGCAAACGAAACGCGATGGCGCGTGGCGAACCGAGGTGTTGCCGGGAAATGTTTTCGCGCGTGGAATGGTCAGCACGCCGGAAGCGGCGGCGGTGACGGCGGTGGATCGATTCGGGAACAACAGCCAGCCGCAGGTGATCGCGCGCGCCCGGAAATAGCGATGGCGGTGGCCCCCACGGCAGTGTTCCGCAGGCAGACCGGGAAAAATCTTGCCATTGGAACGAGATGTGGGAATTTTCGCCTCGCTTCGGAAGCCAATGTAGCTCAGTGGTAGAGCAGCGGTTTCGTAAACCGCAGGTCGTCGGTTCAATCCCGACCATTGGCTCCAAAGCTGCGACTGCGCTCAAGCTGAAGTAGTGCGCAATAAGGCGCAAGACGTTAATGCGAAATAGTGTGCAATGAAAAGTAAGCCATTGACGGTCATCGGGATAGCGAGAGAGCTACAGAATGCCGACAAGCCCCTCAGCATCCGATCGATTTATCTAAACTTGAAGGCGGTCGGGGTTAAGCCGATTTCAAAACTCCAACAGCGCCCACAACTCTACCCACCGGACGCGGCGCAACGCATCCTGGAGCGCTACGGCCTGGCCTGACGCGATGAACTCACTTGCGTTTGACGGTCGCGCGCTCCACGTCGGCGAGGTCGAAGAGCGGAACGAGTCCGTCCCAATCCACGGGCCGCAGTCCCCAGCGTTTGCATTCTTTGCGCACGGAGCGGTGCTGGATTTGCCAGAGCGCGCAAAGGTCGTCGTTAGTGAG
>DATHKK010000553.1:0-2649 GCA_035489355.1 Candidatus Limnocylindria bacterium | reverse complement strand
GCCTTTCCTGCGCGACCGGCGCATCGATGCATACGGTGATCTGACCAAGCGATTGATCGATTGATCGCTCGAGCATGAAGCGCATCGCGACGAGTGGCTGGCGAAACATCCCGACGCGAAGATTTGAAACCCGATATTTTGTCCCACGCTTATCGCGGTCGCATCGCGCCGTCCCCAACGGGTCATTTGCACCTCGGGCACGCGCGCACTTTCTGGACGGCGCAGCAACGCGCGCGTGAACAAGGCGGCGTGCTCGTCCTACGCAATGAAGACCTCGATCCGGCGCGCTCGAAACCGGAGTTTGCACGAGCCCTGATGGAAGACCTGAAGTGGTTTGGCTTCGTCTGGCAGGAAGGACCAGATCTCGGCGGACCGTTTGCGCCTTACAATCAAAGCGAACGTTTTCATCTCTACCGCGCCGCTCTCGAACAACTTCGCGCGGGCGGTTTCGTTTATCCATGCACCTGTTCGCGCAAAGACATTCAGCAAGCTGCGCAAGCGCCACACGCGGGCGATGACGAATTGATTTATCCAGGGACGTGCCGGGCAAAGGGTTCCAGTTCCAGGTTAAAGGTTGAAGGTCGAAAGTGGGATGAGGGCGCAAGCGAACCTGCAACTTTTAACCTCTCGCTTGCAACTCAACCAAGCTGGCGCTTCCGCGTGCCGGATCGCGAAACGATCTCGTTCATCGACGGCCAGTTCGATCTCCAATCCTTCGTCGCGGGAAAGGATTTCGGCGACTTCGTCGTGTGGCGGCATGACGACGTGCCGTCGTACCAACTCGCTGTAGTCCTGGACGACTCAGCGATGCGGATCACCGAGGTCGTGCGCGGGGTGGACTTGCTCGTTTCGACAGCCCGGCAGTTGCTGCTGTATCGCGCGCTGGGCCTCGCGCCACCGAAATTCTTTCACTGCCCATTGATGACGGACGAGAACGGCGAACGCCTGGCGAAGCGGCATGATTCTTTGAGCCTCCGCGCACTGCGTGCTTCAGGAAAAACGCCAGAGGAACTTCGCGTGGATTGGGAGCCGCCGTTCAAGAGTAGCTACCGTCAATGTCCGTGAGGCGCGCGTGTCATTCGCTTGAAGGCCGGTGTTCGAATCGCACACGAAGAATACTTCACCATAACCCTGCTTCACGCGCCGCGCACCAAGCGCGCTACATACGCCCCATCCACGTTTCTCTCCCAAGGGGTGAGCGAACGCTCGCGCTGGAGGTGCATGGCGGGCTGTTCCTTGAGAAAGTCGCGCACGAGTTCGCTGTTCTCCTCCGGCTCGAGGCTGCAGGTGCTGTAAACGAGCGTGCCGCCGGGCTTCAATCGCGACATGGCATCGCGGAGCAGTTGCAGTTGCGTTGCGCGGAGCCGGGAAATTTCCTGCTCGCGAATGCGCCAGCGCAGATCCACGCGCCGGCGTATCACGCCCGTGTTGCTACATGGTGCGTCGATGAGGATGCGGTCGTACAGGGTTGAGAGTTGAGCGCTGAGGGTTGACGGCAGAGCAGGGTGAACGCAAGTGACGCCGAGACGGGCGCAATTTTCTTCGACGAGCTTCAAGCGATCCGGCGCCATGTCGTGGGCGATAATCTTCCCTTCGTTCTTCATTCGCTCGGCGATGCAGGCGGTCTTGCCTCCGGGCGCAGCGCAATAGTCCAGGATCGTTTCGCCGGGCTGCGGATCAAGTTCGACGATCGCCAGCAACGTGCTTGGGTCCTGAATATAGAATAATCCTTGGGTGAAACTCGGGAGCGTGGCCAGCGGCGGAAAGGACTGAAGTTCGTAAACGAGCGTGTCACTGGCCCACTCCGCAGGAACCAGCTTCGCTTCGACTTTTTCGCGCGCCCATTGCTCGCGCAGTTGATCGGCGTTGGTGCGCAACAGGTTCAGGCGGGCGAACGTCTTCGGCGCGGTGTTGTTCCAATCCAGCAAACGCAGCAGGGCTTCGCGCCCGATTTTCTTCTCCCACCGTTCGGTCAACCATTTCGGATGCGAAAAGCCGAGCGCCGGATCAGTTTGCTTCATGTCCATCAATAGTCGCTCCGTCGCCTCGCGTTCGCGGAGATAGCCCCGCAAGACAGCGTTGATGAAGCCGGCCTGCGTGTTGAAACCCATGCGCTTTGCGATCTCCACTGTTTCATTTACCGCGGCGTGGTCGGGAATTCGCGACAGCCAGAACATCTGGTAGAGCGCGAGGCGCAGGAGGATCTGGAGCGTTGGCTTTTGCGGGCGGTCGGCGGTCTTGCGCGCGATCAGCCAATCAAGAGTGGCCTGCCAGCGCACGCCGCCGTAAACGAGTTCCTGAAGCAGTCCACGATCGGCGGAACTCAACTGCGCGTGGGCGAGCGCGGGTTCCAAAAGGTTCTCGATAAAATCGTCGCCCGCCTCTCTTTGGAGCAGCAGACGGGAGGCAATTTCTCTTGGTTTTTCAAAGCGCACCTTTTAATAATCTCCTTCGCTCTGTAGTCAGCGAGAAAATTGATCTTATGAAAGAAGAATTTGAAAAACTGGCCGCTGGCGGAAAAATCAGCCCGAAGCACATCGAAACTCTGACCACGCTGGCGAAAGGCGGCTATTGCGTTCACAAAAGCTGGGGCTTTGGACGCATCACGACGGTGGACACGGTCTTCGCCCGCTTCCTGATCGACTTTCC
>DATHKK010000552.1:0-2108 GCA_035489355.1 Candidatus Limnocylindria bacterium | reverse complement strand
AAAAGGCGTCCATCGGCGCTGACCTTGACATCGACGGGGGCCGGGAGATCGGGTGCGAAGTCGAAGGCCGCGCCTGTATTTGGATCGAGGCGCCGAATCCACCCGCCGCAGGCATCGGCAAAGAAATACGTGCCGTGGTAAGACCCGGGATATTGAAAGGCGATGGGATTGTAGAATGTGCCGCCCGTGATGTCGCAACCATTCGTTGAGTGAGAGCCTTGGCCGTATTGAAAAATCGGGTCGCGATAATTTGAGTTTGCGGGCAGGCATTGTCCTTCGCAGTTGGGCCAGCCGTAATTCGCTCCGGCCACACCGTCGTTGATTTCCTCCCAGCTTCCCGCGCCCACGTCGTTGATCAAGAGACGCCCCGTTCCCGGCTGCACGGCAAACGTGAAAGGGTTGCGCAGGCCCAAGGCCCAGATGGCGCGATTATCTCCGCTGGCCGTTCCGAAAAAGGGATTGTTGGTTGGGATGGAGCCATCGCGGTTGATGCGCAGGATCTTCCCCAAACGATTATTCAAGGTCTGTGCGTTTGAGGCTGCGGCGTTTTCTCCAACGGCAACATAGAGCTGGCCGTCGCTTCCGAAATGGATCGCACCGCCGTTGTGATTACTCGCATTGAGATTTTCCAGATCGAGGATGGCCATCTCGCTACCGGCCACCACGAGATCGCCATTGGCAGTAAAGCGACTGACGCGATTGTGGATCGCGGGCGTGGCCGCGGTGTAATAGAGATAAAGGAACTGGTTGGTTTCAAAGCCGGGATCAAAGGCAATCCCCAGCAGTCCACGTTCCCCGGTGCTCTCCGTGGTAAGTGAAATGAACGGCGCCGGCAGTAGGGCCATGTTCTTGATGACGCGCAACTGCCCGCCCTGCTGGCAGACAAACAGGCGTCCATCGGGGGCGAATTCCATCGCGGTCGGACTGGAAATCCCCTCTGCCACCCTTGTCTGGGCAAAGCCGCTTGGGAACGTCGCGCCCGGCGATAGGATCAGCGCCAACTGCAAGACAAAGAGCCGCGTGCCCGCCGATAAAATTCGGACAAAACTTCTCGCAAACGATTCCATTATTATGGCGACGCGAAGATCGGGTGGCGCCCTTTGCACTTTTGGCCCCAACGAAACCTCCTTCGCGAACGAAAGTTCCATCTCGAGGCAGACTTCGCAACTACGCACCCGCACCGTCGGGCCAGCGCTTCCTGTGCGGCGCGGCGGAATGGCTCCGCCGCGCACCGACCGCTCCGCACGCTTTTACTCCTGTTCTTCGCAAACGTCCGGCACCACGCGGTAGAAGCGGCGCGCCAACTCGCGGCTGCGCGGCTCGACAAAATGAATGGTGTTGCCGGTGACGGTGTTGCGGCAGACGACCTCCCAGTTCGCGAGGTCGGTGCTGGCCTCGATGCGATAGCAGGTGCCATCGACGGCGGGTACGCAGAGATGCACGAGACCGTCGAGCAGCCGCTGCGACACGGGCATCGGGCGATCGTTGTCCACGATGATCGCGGCCGCGGCTTCGGGCTGGCCGATGTGATAAGTGAGGATCGGTGAGCCGGTCGGTGGCTGTTGCAATTGCAGGATGACGGTTTCAATCGCCTCCGGGCGGGCATCATCCACGGGAACAATCACGACGGGCGTCGAGTATCGGCCGGCGGAAATCGTCACGGAATTTCCGATGCTCACGTAGTCCGCGCCGTTCGACGCTGTGCCACTGATCTCATACCAGACCGTGAGCGCCGAGTTCGTGCAGCAATCGCGATGGATACGGAACGTCGCGGTGTTCGTCGGCTGGCCTTCACGTGCATACGAATCGCGGGCCACGATGGTCACTGTCGGAATCGACGGCGTATTCACGACGCGAATTTTCACCGGCTCAGAACACGCCGTCTCGCCGTGGTTGTCGGTGGCCACCGCGGTCAGGATGTAGTCGCCGACCGGCACGCTCGTCCAACGCAGGTCGAACGTCTGCAATTGTCCGGGCGGCGGCTCGACAATGAAGTTCTGGGTAATTACGCCGAGCGAATTGCTGTTGGCGAAGAACTCCACTTGCGTCACCCAGCCGTCAGGATCGAGTGCCTGCGCCACGATGTGAATGTTGGCGGGTGCATGGAC
>DATHKK010000551.1:0-7925 GCA_035489355.1 Candidatus Limnocylindria bacterium | reverse complement strand
GTCGAAACGGTCTTACGGCCATTACGGCCTCTGCAGTTGGAAAAACCTCATCCCATCTGAAGCGCTCACCAACACCCGGTGAAAGCCATTAGAAGGAGCATCGTTTTCAACCACATCGGTCCAATTGCTGGACGAAAGGCTCGACTTCGCCCGAAGCACATCTCCCATGTTGGATAACGGCCACGAAACCTCAAGCTGTGTCCCGCTCACAGGCCGAATGGAAAGAGTCGCACGCCCTGAGTTGGTATCTCCGGCGGCTCCAACATAAAGGTTGTCAATGGTGACATACTGCGCCGCCGCACGAAGTCTGAGCGAAGTGATCGGATTCGTGGCCGTGAAACCGCGGAACGCGACGGGGCCGTTGGAAGAATTGGTGACGCTCAGGGACGTGCCGTCGCTCAGGACTATGTCGAGGGCGCCTGCAATCCGGTTCTCCTCAATATCGCTCGAAAAGAAGTGCGCGCCGATGGCCGTTACATTCCCGCTCGTGAACGTCAGAAGGAGATCCGTTGCGTCAACGGTGGTGCTGAGCGCTTTGCCGCTCGGCAATGTTCCGGTAGCCACGTACAAATTATTGTTGGCCGCCGTGGAGAGGGTCACGTTGAAGATAGGCGTTCCACCCGACAAGGAAGCATTGGTCGAACCCTGATCGCCCGACGCAAAAGTCTCAAAGTTGTTAAAGTAATTGCCTGGGTTCAGAATATTCACGAACTCACCTTCATTGCTGTAAACCGAGGCCCCTTGCGTAAGCGAGGGAAGCATTAGCGCGAACAAAGACAGCGAGATAGAGATTCGTAACCAGCAGAACTGCATCATTGCGTCTTGTCTAACTCACAAAAATGCCAGCGGCGATAGCAGATTGGCAATTTCTGCGGAGGTATTCGGCAAGATGATCAATGCGCCGTGCCGAGGCAGATACCGGAATTGAGAGTCCAAATGAGTTGGATCATACGGAAGCCGTAAGTCCAACGTGGAAATAAAGGTGGTGCCCACGACAGGACTTGAACCTGTACGATGTTACTCACTAGAACCTGAATCTAGCGCGTCTGCCAATTCCGCCACGTGGGCTACTGCGATGCGGCGCCGTTCCCTGCGACAACATCGGGGCGCAAGCTACCGAGCGTTTGCGGCCAGCGCAAGAGACCAATTCGCGGTGCGGACATTGCGACTGGACTTTGTTGAACAGCGAAGGACGCGAAGCGCAAGAGATCAACCGTAGAGTGGGATATTGCGACCATGGATCCCGGCGCCTTCGCCCTTTCTTCAATTCTGGGCGTTGATGAATTTGTGGATCATCTCGCGCAGGGCGGGCGGATGATACGGCTTGTGCAGGAAGTTGACCCCTTCTTCCAGAAAGTCTTTGTCGGCTTCGCGGCTGTATCCGCTGGTGAAAATGACCTTCACGTCCGGATTCTGGGCGCGTAATCGGTCCGCCAGATCTTTGCCGGAGGTTGCGCCGGGCATCACCATGTCGGTCAGAACCAGGTCCACGCGGCTGTCCGGCCGCTGAAAAATCTCCAGCGCTTCATCGCCGGACGTCGCTTCGAGCACAGAATATCCGCAGCGCAGGCAGATGTTCTTCACGAGACTGCGCACGGCCGGTTCGTCCTCCACCACGAGGATGACTTCGCCATGGCCGCGTGTGGTGCTGGCCATCGCTTCCTCTTTCTTCTCCACGTCGGCCGCGAAATCGACGGTGGGGAAAAAGATGCGAAACGTGGTGCCCTGGCCGACGGCGCTCTCCACTTCCACCCAGCCCTGGTGCTGTTTCACAATGCCATAAACCGTGGCCAAGCCGAGGCCGGTGCCTTTGCCGACGTCCTTGGTGGTGAAGAACGGCTCGAACACTCTCTTCAACGTCGCTTCATCCATGCCACAGCCGGTGTCCGTCACGCTCAGGCAAACGAACCGGCCCGCGACCGCTTCAGGAAATCGTTGCGCTCGCTCGCCGTCCACCGTCTCCGGGGCCACACGGATTTTGATCTCGCCTCCATCGGGCATGGCGTCGCGCGCGTTGACTGTCAGGTTCATCAGTACCTGTTCCAGCAGCGCCGTGTCCGCAAAAATGATCGGAACGTTGGGCGCGTAGTCAAATTGTACCGACACACGTTCGCCAAGCGCGCGGCACAGCATCGAGCCGAGATCCGTCACGACGTCCACGGGATTCACGTTGCGGCAGTGCATGACCTGCTTGCGACTGAAGGCCAGCAACTGCTGCGTCAGCTTGCCGGCGCGCACGGCGGCCACCATGATTTCCTGGAGCGCGCGCCGCCATTCGGGCGAGCAACCTTCCGCCGAAATGATCAGATCGGCGTAACCCCGGATGATCGTCATGATGTTGTTGAAATCGTGCGCCACGCCCGCGGACAACTGGCCCACCGCAGCCAGACGTTCCTGGCGCAGCACCATCTCCTGGCTTTGGCGCAGGGCCTCTTCGGCGCGCGTGCGTTCCTCGACCTCGAGTTCGAGCTTGCGGTTCGTTTCCCGCAAGGCGGCCGTGCGTTCTTCGACGGCGCGTTCGAGGTCCGCCAATTTGGTCCGGGACTGCCGCAGCAACGACCACTTCTCGCAGAGCGTGTAGGCCAGTTGCAGCACCTCGATGTTGTCGAAAGGCTTTTTCAGGATCACCAGCCGATCGGACTGGCCGAGCTTCTGCAGAATTTCATCCAGCGAATAGTCCGAGTAAGCGGTACACACGACGACTTGCAGATCGGGATACTCCTGCCAGATGCGCGCGATCGTTTCGATTCCGTCCCAGCCGGGCGGCATGCGCACATCGACGAACGCCATGGCGTAAGGCTGGTCGTCTTGCAAGGCCTGCTGGACTTTGGCGAGACCTTCCTGCCCTTGATACGCCGAGTCGATTTGAAATCCGGCACGAGGCGCGCTTTCCGCGGCGGCGCCAAAGAGAATCGCCTCCGCTTCTTCAAGCTGGGCATGGCCGGCTGTCTCGGGATTCAGAATCTTGCGAAAGTCGTCGTGAATCGACCGGTTATCATCGATCAGGAGGATGCGTCGAGTGGGGTTCATTTCACTTTGCATAAATTGAGTTGGCTAAAGATCTCATGACGTGTGGGTCGAGCTTTGCAGCGGCAGTTCGAGCGTGAACGAGGCGCCGCGGCCCGGTCCTTCGCTGTGAGCGATCAACGCGCCGCCCATTTCCTTCGCGGCCAGCGCGCCGCTGTGCAGGCCGAAACCGTGGCCTTCTTTGCGCGTGGTGAATCCGTGGTTGAAAATCCGCACCAGGTTCTCCTGCGGAATGCCCACGCCGTTATCAATGACGGCGATGCTGAGCCGGCCATCGCCATCTGCCACGCGCACGGTCAGCCGTTTGTCCGAGCGGCCGGAATCATCGCACGCGTACTTGGCGTTGCGGATCAGGTTCACCAGCACTTGCAGCACCTTGTGCTTGTCGATCGTGACGGGTGGAACGTCCGCGAACTCGCGAATCACTTTTACTTCGTGCCGCGTCAGCGCGCCGGCATTCATGCGCAACGCGTCTTCGACGAGATCGGAAATGTTGAGCGTTTCAGTGACGCCCGAAACCTTCGCGTAACTCTGTTGCATCGCCACGATGTCTTTGATGTGTTCGATGTTCTTGCGGAGCTGCTCGATCTCCTGGAAGAGGACGGCCTGCTCGCCGGCGAGGTGGCTGGCCAGTTGCGTGAGGTAGCCGGGAAGCTGCTGGCCCCGCGGATCGTGGGTGATGAACCCGCCGAGGTCCGAAAGATTCTGATTCATCAACGCCACGGCCTTCGCCAGGTTGGCGACCTTGGACTTCTTCAACTGATCCGCGACGAGCGTCGTGGAGACGTTCACGCTGTTGAGTACGTTGCCCACGTTGTGCAAGACGCCGGTGGCCACTTCGGCCATGCCAGCTTGGCGGGACGCATCCAAAAGCTGCTTATGCGCGGCCTCCAACTTTTCCTGGGCCTCCTTTCGATCCGTGATGTCGCGTAGGAACGCGCTGAACAAAAATGTTTCGCCGAGGCGCACGGGCGAGACGGCCAACTCCACCGGCAGTTCGCGGCCGTCCTTGTGCAACGCCGTGATCTCGATGCGTTTGTTTAGTACCCGCGTCTCCCCGGAGGCCAGGAATCGGTTCATGCCTTCCTGATGCGACGCCCGGTGCTGCGGTGGGATGATCGTTTCCGTCAGGTTGCGGCCGACCACTTCGGCGCGGGACCATCCAAATACATTTTCCGCCTGATGGTTCCATTCAATGATGTTGCCGTGCGCGTCGGCGCTGACGATGGCATCGAACGCGGTGTCCACGATCAACCGAATCTGTTCCTCGCTCGCGCGCAACGCGCTTGTCCGCTCCTCGACCCGCTCCTCTAATTTGTCGCGCGCATCGCGTAAGGCCGAATCGCGGCTTTGGATTTCGCCGAGCATGCCATTGAAGGCGTCGATCAAGCGGCCCAGTTCGTCCTCGCTGTGTTTGGTCGCGCGCACCGAGTAATTTCGCTCGCTCGCCACGCGGCTCGCGACAGCGGCCAGGTGCGATACCGGACCGGAGATGATGTGCTGCAATTTGGCCGCGAAGAGGAAAGCGACCAGCGAAGACAACACCAGCACGACGGCACCGATAATCGCGCAGCGCCGGAACTGCTCGTCCACTTGACGAAGATCCGACGTGATAAAAATGGTGCCAATGATTTCGCCATCGAGTTGGATGCGCCGAAAGGCATCGAGCTGGTCGTCCTGGAAATGAGAGCTTGTCTGCCGGGCTTTCGGGAATGGGAACGGCTGTTTCGAATCCACGCGCTGATACTTGGCGACAACTGATCCCGCTTTGTCGTAAACCGCCGCCGCGACGATGTTCGGTCGAGCGTTCAGGGCCTTGAGCGTGGTCTCGATCGATTTTGGATCCTGAAACGTGAGTCCCGACGCGACGTTGTTTCCAAACATTTCCGCCAGCACGGACAGATCGACGGCCAAGGCGCGGCGGAAACTGATTTGCTGATAAGCGGTGAACGCGGCCAGTGCCAACAGCAGCGCGACGCCGCTCGTGAGCATGACGATGAGCGTCAGCTTGCGCTTGATGGGAAGGTTGCGAAGGAGCGGCATGAGCTTGGTTTACTTGTTCCTTCGGACGGTTTTGGCAAGCTTCTGAAGCTGCGCGCTGACTTTGAGCCGGGCAGCATCGGCTTGTGCCATGTTGATCTCGAAACGAATTTTTTCTCCTTCGACGAGGAAAACAATCATGCCGCCCTGTTGGGCGAACTCTTCGGACTCACCCACCGTGAGCACGCTCTGGCCGGCGCTCCAGGCCAGCCAATCCTTAAGCCGCGCGTTCTCGCTGGCCGGCACGAAGAGCAGGTGCGCACCCGCCGCTTCCTCGGGCTTCTTCACGGTCTTGATGATGAAGCTGCGGCCATTGACCTTGCGGTCGCGGGCCAGCGGTTCCAGCGCGGCGGCGCACGGACTGGGGCCGGCCACGGCGATGACCAGCGGCGTGTTTGTGTCGGCAAAAGAATTGGTGGGCCACTCGACGAACTTGGTGAAGTTGTAGAGGAATGCCGCCTTCAACTCGTGTTCCTTGGCCACGGCAACTTCCGCGCCGATCATCCGGCCAGCCGCCAGCATGAGCATCGCGAGACCGATCAGTAACATCAATCCACGATCAGCCGGCCAACGCAGGGCAGTGTGCCCTTTCGTTCTGTGCCGGTGTTGAAGTGGATTGCTCATGATTCGTCCCGTCTAAAATTTGTAAGTCATCTTGAGGCGGAAACTGCGCCCATCTTGTTCGATGGTGTCCTGCAAATGATCTCCCGCGCCGGGATAGCCATATTGGGTATCGAAGAGATTGTACACACTGGCTGAAACTTCCAAGCCTCTGACGATCTCGCGGCTGAATAGCGTAAAGTTTGCGACCACGAAATCGTTCGCGTTACGCCCCGAGAGCGTGCCAGTTTTGGACTGATACTGAAGTTCGAGTCCCGCGAAGACCTTCTGTTTGTAGAGCGGAACCGCGACATTCAGTTTCACCAGGTGCTGGGGAGAACTGGTCAGGTTCTCGTCCGTCTCGTCATTCTCTCCGCGCTGCAACGCGTAGCTGCAACGGGCGAGCAATCCGCAGTCGAACTTGGCCTCGGCCTCGAATTCCACGCCGAGCGCGCGGGCCCTCTCGAGGTTGTCAAAAACCAGATCGTCATTCGCATCGGTGGTTTGATTGATCAGGTCCTTGATTTCGTAGTAGTAGCCAGAAACTCCCACCCGGTATTGGCGGGACAAATACTGTTCGTAAACCAGCTCGTACGTCTGAATCGTTTCTGGATCCAGCGGCGCGCGCGCGCGTTGAGCGCGGAAATAGAACTGCTCGTACACGTTGGGCGCGCGGAAGGCCTGCCCGTAGAGCGCCTTGAAGGTGCCGTCCTTCCACGGCGTGTAAATCAAGCCCGCCCGCGGATTGAACGTGCCGCCAAAACTCTCGAAGTAGTGATCGTATCGAGCGCCCGCGGTGAGCGTGAGATTGCTGACGATCGAAACTTCTGCCTGGGCGAAGGCGCCAAGGATTCGGCTGGTTCGTTCGTCTCGCAAGTAGTACGCGCGCGGCGCATCGCCGTAGTTGAACTGCTTTAGTTTGAAATTCTCGCGGTATTCGCCGCCGACAATCAGCGTGTGGCGATCGAGGATTCTCGTCGTCAATTGCCATTCAGTTCCCACCCACTGGCCGGCGACATCGTCCTTGTTCATCACGCGATCCATCGGGTCGCCCGGGGCGGCGTAGTTGTAGGGATACGAACCGTAGTAGCGGTAGTCATCGTAGAACACGCGGCCTATCAGGCGAACCTCATCGTTGAAGGCGTGGTCGTACTTCAGATCAACGTAGGCACGGTAATCGACGGTCTCTTCGTCGTCATTGAAAATGGTCCCGAACGTGGCCGTGGGAACTTGCTTTTCCCGGTAGTTGAACATCCCGGATAACGTGAAGTCACGGTAGTCCAGGCTGGAGAAGAGGTTCAGCGTTTCTTCGCCGTCACGGTTGCGCGCCACGCCGTTGTTGCCCGCGCGGACATCGGTGCTGATGCGTTGATCGAACTCGGGGTAGTAAAGCCGCTCGTGTCCTTCGCTCGTGTAGTAAGAGCCGGACGCCAGCCACTCCACGTCGTGCTTCAACATTTTCCCAAAGGTGAAGCGGCCTTTGTAGCTGTCGAAGCTGGCCGCTTCGGCCGAAGCTTCCGTTCCATCCACATCTTTTCCGCGCTTCGTCACGATGTTGATCACTCCGAAAAAGGCGCTGCTGCCGTAGATGGACGAACTGGGCCCGCGGATAACTTCCACCCGTTCGATCAGATCCACGTCGATCGTGTCGTGGCTCAGGTAGGCGGAATCATAAATGTTGTCATTCATCCGATGCCCATCGATGAGCACGAGGACGCGCGTGTTGTAATCGCCCGGACGTTGAAACCCCCGAATGCCGATATAGGAATAATTTCGATCATCCGAGACGTACAAGCCGCGCACGCTTTTCAACGCATCGGCCAAAGTGCGATAACCAAATTTTTTGATCTCATCCGCCGTGATAATCGAAACCGACGAAGGCGCCTGCGTAACCTTCTGCTCGTACTTCGACGCGCCATAAACCCGTTCCACACGAGCATCGAGGAGTTGTTCGAGGCTCATGTCGGCAAGCCCGGGTTTGGCCGAACCATCAAACGGCTCGAGTGGCTGCGCCCCACACGCGGACGCAGCGAGCAGAAGAACGGCGAAGGCCGTTCTGTGAATCGTCTGTGAAAGGTTGTGGCGCATGAGTGTGATTAGAACCGCCATGTGATTTTGCCTAACACGCCGCGCGGAACTTCCGTTCGGAAACCGGATTGGATGCTTCTGAATTCTGCGTGCCGATCATCCAAAAGGTTCTGGCCCCACACTCCCAGTTCCAGCGATGGCGTCGGTCGCCAGACCACACCGATGTCCAG
>DATHKK010000550.1:0-6461 GCA_035489355.1 Candidatus Limnocylindria bacterium | reverse complement strand
CGGGAGGATTATCCGGGGTGATGCCGTTGCGAATCGTCATGGCGGCGGCCATGACATTACTGCCGCCATCCTTGCCCAGGATTCGTTCCGGGCCAACTGCGACGGCAACCTCTTCGCACAAGTCCAAGCTGGTCAGAATCTCGAATTCAGACTTGATGATGCTTTCGCTGCCCACCGGACGTGTTTGCGCGCCCACGCCCGCCTCGGCCGCCTTGGTATCCACGACGTAGCGCACCAACAACTTTGCCTCCGAAGAATAGCGTAGCTTTTCCGAGGCGTACACGATGATGGCAGCGATCAGACCTGCCACAAAGAAACCCAGGACCAGCCACTTGTGCCGAAAGACGATGTAATAAATATCCGTCACCTTGAGGCCCGCTGGCGGCGCCTCGTGGGCAGCATTCTTAGCGATTGGTCTTACTTCAGTCACAAATTCAATTCAGGTGCGGATACACGGCGCGGCCAATCCATTTCGAAACAATAACCGGAAGCACAGCAAAGGCCCGCGCCTGTGCCCCGCTGGCCAAATCATCCACTTTCACGAAGCTCCGCCGTGCAAAGGAATAGCGCGCGTAATGGATGGGATACTCTTCCGTACCCCAACCTTGCTTGAAGCGGCGCAAGCCCTCGTTAGACATGGAAGTCTTGCCGAAGTTCAATTCCGCGGCCCCAGCATCGGCGAGCTTACAGATTGCTTTCCAAATCACAACATTGGCACCGCGATGTTCTTGAGAGCGTTCATCCGAGGCGCTGAACTTGTAGATGGCCCGGCGGGCAAACTGCAAAAACACCGCGCCAGCGATGGGCTTCTCGTTGTAAATGGCCAGCGCGACGAATCCGTGGCCAGCCTCCAAGACCCGCTGGCACAAGCTCTGGAAAAAGCGAAACGGCTGGGGCGGAGCGCCATGCCGGGTGCGAGTGCGGCAGTGCAGGCGATAGTAAGCGCGCACGGATTGGAGATCGGTCCCAAACCGGACTGTGACGCCAGCGCGCTCGGCTTTGCGGACAGCACGGCGAACAGCGCTTTCGAACTTTTCAAAAATTTCACTTGAAGACGAAATGAGGGCCAGACGGTGGCCAAGGAACGGAGTGCCTGGGCCAGCGTTCACGGCACAATCATATCCGCCACGGAGTTCCAAATATTTCCAGCCGCGCAAATTTCCTTCGCGCACGGCAAATTCGAAAAGCGACTCGGCGCTCACATCCGGCGACACAAGAGGCGGACACTCGTCTGTGAACGGCAAGGACACCCCGCGCGCACGCCGCAACCAACTGCGCGCTTCCATGATCGGGAGCAGACCGCGCAACTCGCCGTTCTTCATGGCGACGATGTAGCGGCAGGGAAATCCGTAGGTCTCTTTCAACGTCGCGGCCCAGGAGGCACTGTGAAAAAATGTGGCGTCCGGATGTTTGGAAACCGTTGTATCCCAGTCCGCATCGGCCAGAGGATCCACAATTCTGAATTCCACCCCGGCCGCAGCGTGAGCCGCGATTTCAGGTGAGGTAAGAGTTGTGGAGGAGTTCATCATACCGCGACGAGTGATTCCTCAACCCAGGTTCGAACTGCGAGAGCCACCGTTTCGATTTGCTGATGAGTCAGTTCAGGATACATCGGCAGCGAGACGAACGCTTCGGCACAACGCTCGGCCACGGGGAATGAACCGCTTTTCAATCCCAACGATGCGTAGGCCTCTTGCAGATGCACCGGGATCGGGTAATGGATGCCGCAGGAAATTCCCTTTTGCGCCAGCGCGCGAATCATGTCATCGCGGCGTGCCACGCGGATGGCGTAGATGTGAAAGACGTGCGTTCGATCAGCGGCTTCCTTCGGCAAAATGATTTCGTCCAAACCTGAGAGCAATTTGCCGTAATGGCGCGCGTGCTCGCGTCGCTTCTCATTCCCGCCCGCCAAATGCGTGAGCTTGATGGAGAGAACGGCGCCTTGAATCCCGTCCATGCGCCCATTCCAACCGACGACAGTGTGATGGTATTTTTTCGTCTGCCCGTGATCGCGCAGGACATCCATCTTCTTCTTCAACTCCGCATTGTTGGTGACAGCGGCGCCCGCTTCACCTAACGCGCCGAGATTCTTGCCGGGATAAAAACTGAAACAACCGACGTCACCGACGGAGCCGGCCGGGCGCGACTTGTATTCCGCGCCGTGCGCCTGACAGGCGTCTTCCACGACGGGCAAGCCGTGTTTGCGGGCGACAGCAATAATCGCATTCATGTCGGCCATCTGGCCGAAGAGATGGACTGGAATAATCGCCTTGGTGCGGGGAGTTATCGCACGCTCCAATTGCGACGCATCCATCGTGTAAGTCTCTTCGTCGATATCAACGAACACCGGCCGCGCGCCGCAGTAAGTAATGGCCTCGGCGGTCGCCATGAATGTGCTTGGAACGGTGATGACTTCATCGCCAGGCCCAACCCCCAACGCGAGCAGCGCGAACCAGAGCGCATCCGTCCCGTTGCCAACACCGCATGCATGCTTCGCGCCGCAGAATTGCGCGAACTCACGCTCGAATTGTTCGACAAAACTTCCACCGGCGAACGCGCTGGAGTCGATCACCTGTTCGATCGCGGCGCGCAACTCAGCACGAATCGGTTCGTGATGCAGACGGAGATTCAAGAAGGGAACTTGCATTTTAAGTCTTTGCCAGAGTTGGCACAGGGCGCGCCGGGTTGCCGGCCACGATCGCGCCAGCGGGAACGTCTTTCGTCACGACACTGCCCGCGCCAATGAGAGCGCCTTCGCCAATGGTTATGCCGCACATGACAGTAACGCCGGAGCCAATCGACGCGCGGCGTTTAACCAGCGTGGTTTCACACGTCCATTCGGCGTCGCTCTTCGGAACTCCTTCATCATTCGTCGCGCGAGGCAGACGGTCGTTGATGAACGTGACGTTGTGGCCGACGAAAACTTCGTCCTCCAAGGTCACGCCTTCGCAGATGAATGTGTGACTGGAGATTTTGCAGCCGTTGCCGATGACCGCGCCTTTCTGAATTTCCACAAAGGTCCCAATGCGAACATCATCGCCGATGGTGCAGCCATACAGATTTACGAAGGCGCGCATCCTGACGTTGCGGCCCAGCTTCACGTCCGGCGAGATGAGGCAGAGATGTGCTTCCTGAAAACTCATGCTGCAATACGTCCGGGTTTGGCGGCGGGCGTGATGGCAGCGGGCATCGTGGAAGATTCGACTGCGACCAAGCCGCCGTTTTGTTTCAATGATTGGCTGGCGGCATCAAGGATGCGGACCACTTCGGCTCCGTGAGCGCCATCCGTCAATGGGCGCTGGCCGGAACGAATGCAATCCAGAAAATGCTGGCACTCCACCTTGAGCGGCTCTTCCTGTTTGATGAATGGGATATGGCTGTCGCCGTAATGGTAGGAGAAATGAAACTCGGCAAACGTGTCGTAGTGCGATGGTGTCTCCACGCGCACATCATAAATGCGGATTTTTTCCAGCGGCTGCACGTCATCGTAAACGATCATTCGCTTGGAACCGACGATCGTCATTTCACGCACTTTTCGAGGATCCAGCCAACTGTTGTGAATCGTGGCGAAGACTCCTTTATTGAAAGTCATGCAAAGGTTCGTCACGTCTTCGACGCCTTTGGTCACGTGTGAGTTGCCCTGACAATTCACGGTCTGCGGGACCATCCCGGTCACGTAAAGAATGATCGAAATATCGTGCGGCGCCAGGTCCCAGGTGACGTTGATGTTCCGTTGGAACAAACCAAGGTTCAGCCGACGGGCGCTGATATAACGGAGTTCGCCGATTTCCCCGGAATCGATGATCTCCTTGATGCGGCGAACGGGCGCGGAATACAAAAAGGTGTGGCCGACCATCAGGGTCAATTCACGCGCCGCGGCGAGACGAATGAGTTCGTCGCACTCCGCCGCGGACGTTGCCATCGGCTTTTCAATGAAAGTGTGCTTTCCGGCAGAGAGGCTTTGTTTGGCCATCGCGTAGTGCGACTTCGCCGATGTGGCGATGACCAGCGCGTCCAAGTCGGGGCGTGCCACTATTTCTTCGAAGTCAGTGCAGAGTTCGATGCCGGGATAAAGGCCCTGGAGATGGTTGAGCCTTTTGATGTCGAGATCGCAAATGACTTTGGCTTCACAATCTGCGAGTCCGCGAAGGTTGCGCAAAAGGTTTGGACCCCAGTAGCCGCAACCGACAATGCCGACGCCGATTCGCTCTTTCATAATCAGGCGGAAATTACACCGGCGTCAAAGTCGGCGGTGCGGAGCGCGAGTTTCTTTGCAAGGCGCGTTTGCGGTCGTTTTTTCGTTTCATCGCCTCCGCTGTTTGTTGGAGCAGCACAGGAAAGGTTCGGAAAATAATCTCCACGTCTTTGGATAACGACAATTCGCGGCCATACTTTATATCCAGATCGATCATTTCCTGAAAAGTCGTGTTGTTTTTGCCGCTGACCTGCCAAAGGCCAGTGAGTCCCGGAACCGCGTTGAACCGTTCCCGATGGTGAGGTTTGAATTTGTCGCACTCGTAGCCAATGCAGGGCCTGGGGCCGACCAAGCTCATTTCGCCCCGCAGAATGTTGAAGACCTGCGGCAACTCGTCCAAGCCCGCGGCGCGCAAAAGAACACCCACGCGCTCCACCCTGGCGTCGCCGTCCGCATCCATTTTCTTCATGGGGGTGGAGGACGTGATGAGTTTCTCCAAATAGTCTTTGTGGGACTGAACTCCAGCGGCTGTCTTCATGGTCCGGAACTTGAAACAAACAAAGATCCGGCCATAAAGCCCCACCCGTTCCTGGCAGAAAAGAATCGGTCCTTTGGAAGAGAGCCGAATGGCCAGGGCGATCGCGGACATCAGGAACAAGAGAGCTGGCGCTGCGGCGATGAGGCAACAAATGTCCAGTATTCGCTTCCAGAGCGGAAGCGGGTTCCTTGGCAGTCCTCCTGATTGTGCGTTGATCATGCGTCCGTCGCTTCGGCAGGTGACTGTTTTTCCGACGACAGCGGCCAGTAGAGAGGCCAAGCGTCCGAAATTGCTGCCCGGGTAAAACAGCCACTGCTGAGCATCAGGTTGCTCGGAGGACCCGCCATGCGTCAACCCATCGGCGAGGCGGCATCCACGGTACAGGGGTTCCGAAGATCCCGTACCCGCTCCGCTCCGCTTCCCTTGGCCCGCGTGTCCGTCCAGTGTCCAACCTGAGTCGAGCGACTGTCCGATACAAGAACAAACTTTGTCCTAGGGGACGGCCTTTGCAGCACGTTTCGTGAGTTGGGCGTGTCTCGGCACAAACTTTGCAAAGGCGTTTCTCAGTGGAAACAATAACAAGGAACCTCTGGCCGCTACGGCGTGTTACCCTGCAATTGATATCCGCGGTTTTTCTCTCTGTTTCAGCGTTTGCTGACACTATTTGGCTGGAATGGGATCGGAACAGCGACACCAACGTGGCCGGGTACCGCGTTTACTACGGCCAGAGCAGCCGGGCTTATGATTCCGTGATCGAAGCGAGCAATGAAACCGCCGTCGTCCTTCCGGTGCTGGCTTCGGGAAAGACTTACTATTTCGCCGTCACGGCCTACAGCATCGACGCCTTGGAAAGCGACTTTTCCGAGGAAGTTTCCTACTCGCAACCACGAACCAACGGGCCACCGATCGCCGTGGCCGATGCTTACGAAACGCTTCTGGATACTCCTCTCAACGTTTCGATCCTCGACGGCGTTTTAGACAATGACTTTGATGCGGAGGAGGATCCGCTGACCGCGACGCTGGTTAGTGCGACGGCCCACGGAACGCTAACTTTGAACGCCAGCGGAGCGTTCACCTACTCACCTGCCGCCGGGTTCACCGGCACGGACTCATTCACTTATCGTTGCAGCGATGATAAAGGACTCTTCGCCGATGTCGCAGTGACGATCAACGTTCTCGCATCGCTTCCACCAAACAATGTGCCGGTCGCGCAAGCGAACACTTATCAAGTCGCTGCAAACACCACCTTGAACGTGACAACCACGGCTGGGCTTTTGAACAATGATTTCGACGCCGATGGCGACACACTGAGCGCATTACTCATGAGCGGCCCATCTCATGGCACACTCAACCTGGCGAACAATGGATCTTTCGTCTATTCACCGGCGGGCGGCTACACGGGGAACGACACGTTCACTTACAGTTGTGCCGATGGAGAGGCCACCTCGACGGCCGCGACAGTGACGATCACCATCACCGGTGGAGTGACTCCTCCTCCCAACGTTCCGCCTGTAGCGCAGCCGGACAGCTTCGAAACCAGTCAAGACACATTGCTCACCGCATCGGGTGTCTTGCAGAACGATTCCGATGTGGACGGCGATCCGCTCACTGTCCTGCTGTCTGGCACAACCGCCCATGGTGTGCTGAATCTGAACGTCAATGGCAGCTTCACTTATTTACCGACGTCTGAATTCGCCGGAACTGATTTCTTCACCTACGCCGTGACGG
>DATHKK010000549.1:0-6102 GCA_035489355.1 Candidatus Limnocylindria bacterium | reverse complement strand
CCCGCTGCCGATAGAGTTCTCGATACAAATCGAACGGGGGAATGTGTCCTTGGCCAATCGCGTCATGTCATTGATGACGTGTTTGAGGTCAAGTTGGGAGTGGTCTCCCGACACACCTCGCGCAAAGGAAAGAATCTGCTTCACCATGTCGGCACCGCGTTGCGCGCTGGTGCGAACGAGATCCAGCGTTTCACGATTATCTTCGTTCGTTTGCGACTCTTGCAAAAGGTCTACCCCCAGCATGATGGGCGACAGCATGTTGTTTAGATCGTGGGCGATGCCCCCCGCCAGCGCACCAATCGTTTCCATCCGTTGCGTGCGAAGAAACTGAGCTTCGATGTGTCGCTTCTCCGTCACATCAGTGTTGATGACGAGAATGGACTTGGGTTGGCCGTGATCGTCCCGAACGAACGTCCACCGGCTCTCTACAATGACGGCCTTGCCGTGTTTCGTTGTCTGGCGCAGCTCGCCCAGCCATTCGCCACACTCGATGGCCTGTTGCCTGGCTGCGATTAGTTGAGGCAAAGTTTCATCGGAGAATAAGTCGCTAACGTTCCTGCCCATGACCTCGGCAGCAGTCCACCCATAAACACGCTCGGCGCTTTGGTTCCAATAAACGATGCGATCTTGCAGGTCGCGGACGAAGATGGCGTCCTGTGCTTTATCGAGCAAGGTCGCCTGTTCGCGAACCCGTTCCTCGGCATCCTGGCGCTTGGCGCGTCCCTCCGCTTCAACCACCGCACGGCGGATGGCGGGCACCAATCGCGTCAGCCGTTGCTTCAAGACGTAGTCCGTCGCGCCGTTTTTCAGGCTATCCACCGCTTGTTCTTCACCCAGCGTTCCGGACAAGAGAATGAAAGGCACGTGCGGCTGTTTTGCGCGTGCATAGCCCAACGCCGCGAAGCCGTCGTAATGAGGAAGGCCGTAGTCGCTGAGAATAATGTGAAATCGATCTTGTTCGAGGGCCTTTTCGAATTCTTCCCGGTTCTTCACATGAGTCACATCGCAGCCCAGAGATTCAGCTTCCAACGTGGAATGGATCAGTTCTGCATCACGCGGACTGTCCTCCAAATGCAAAATGCGAAGCGGCGTGTTCATGATTCCCCGGGTTTACGACCCTTTGCCATTCGCCTGCCGAACACTGCCGATGGGCGCTTCATTGAGTACCGCCCAAAACAGCCCGAGTTGTTTGATTGCTCCGACCACCTGCTGAAAGTCGATCGGTTTCACGACATAGGCGTTGGCTCCCAACTGATAACTTTTTACCAGGTCCTGCTCCTCGCGCGAGGACGTGAGCATGACAATGGGAATCACTTTCATTTCGTCGTCCGTTTTGATCTGCCGGAGGACTTCCATGCCGTCCACCTTCGGCATTTTAAGATCGAGCAGCACTACGGCAGGATTTCCCTCCGGTCGCCCACCAAATTCTCCGCGCCGATAGAGATAATCCAGCGCCTGCGCACCATCACGCACCACCACGACGTCATTGGCCAGATTGTGTTCGTCCAGAGCTTCAAGCGCGAGTTCCACGTCCTTCGGATTGTCTTCAGCCAGCAAGATGCGTTTCAGTTTCATGCATTTGTCTCTTGTGATTTCGGTATGGAAAAATAGATGGTCGCGCCGCCGTCCACGACGCCTTCGGCCCATGTCCGGCCGCCATGACGTCCGATAATTCTCTGAACATTGGCGAGACCAATGCCCGTTCCTTCGAATTCTTCGGCCGCGTGCAAGCGTTGAAAGACCCCGAAAAGCTTATCGGCATATTTCATGTCAAACCCAACGCCGTTATCGCGCACGAAGAAGACATGTTCGCCGTTATCATTCGGCGGGCAGCCGATCTCAATCTCGGCGCGGGGTCGTGTCCGGCTGTATTTAAGGGCATTGGAAATCAGGTTGACCATCACCTGACGCATGAGTGCTGGATCGGCCTGCACTCGCGGCAAGGGCGCGATTTTCCAAAAGATCTCTCGACCGGCCATGTCTGGAGCCAGTTCTTTGATTGTGTCCTGAGCAAGCTGTTCTATATCGAGGGGCGTTGCCCGCATCTCAGCGCGCCCCATGCGCGAAAAAGAAAGGAGATCGTCGATGAGCGTGCCCATTTCCTTCGTGGATGCGGAAATCACGCTCACATACCGCTGACATTTTGCGTCCAAAAGCGCGCCCGCCTTCTTTTGCAGAAGTTCCAGGAATCCGCCGATGTGGCGCAGTGGAGCGCGCAAGTCATGCGATACGGAGTAGGAGAACGACTCCAGTTCCTTGTTCGCTTCCGCCAACGCGCGGGTGCGTTCCTGCACGCGGCGCTCGAGATTCGTGTTAAGAGAGCGGATTTCCTCTTCCGCCTGCTTGCGTTCCGTGACGTCGAGCAGTGAGCCAAGGATCGCCGCGTGTCCATTGTATTCCGAGCGAGTGCCAAAGACCTCGACATGGATCGTGGTGCTGTCCTTGCACACCATGCGCAGGTTGTAACGAATGTGTTGGACGGTTCCTTCGAGACGCCTGCGGATATTTTCCGCAACCAAGTGGCGGTCCTCTTCGAAGATAAAATCCATGAGGGGCCGAGAAGTCAGTTCGTCCACCGTGAACCCCGTAATTTCGGACATTTTGGGATTTACGTAGGCAAGCTTGCCATCCTGGATCGCGTAAATACCGACAAGGGATTGTTCCACCAACGCTCGGAATTTGCCTTCGGCGGCGCTGAGCGCCACCGTGCGTTCTTGCACTCGCTGCTCCAATTCGTCATGCGCTTTGGCCAATTCCGCCGTGCGCTCCTTGACCTTTTCTTCCAGCTTCGCATTGGTCTCGGCAATTTCATCGTGGGCGCGTTTGATCTCGGACTGACGCTGCTCCAAGGTCGCCGCCATCGTATCAAAGGCGCCGCCGAGCGTGCTTAGTTCGCTCACGCCTCCGATAAGATTCGTTCGTGCCGTCAAGTCACCACCGGCAATGCGGTTGGCCGCCGACACCAACGCGCTCACCGGTCGCAAAAAGAATCGGCGTGCGTATATCCAGGCCGCAACAAGCAGGAAGATTGTAAAGCCGGCCAAGACGATGCAGTTGCGGGCTAATTGTTGGTTGGCGTTTGCCAACGATGTTTCGAGGGGAATTCCAACACTGACAAAAAGACTTGGTAACTGACCTTCGGTGATGCACGTGATGGCGTGCAATTGGGAGATTCCATTAATCCCCGGCAACTCTGCGATGCCCTGTCTCTCTGCCAGTATCCGTTTGAAGAGCGGAGTGGCAGCGAGCGACTTTCCCACCCATTCTTCAGGATGAGGATGGCAGGCAAGGATGTTGCCGCTGCGATCAATCACCGTAATCGTCGCGTCGCTCGGCATCGGAACATGCGCGATGCTTTCGGACAACAGCGACAACTTCAACGCAGCGAACAGGACACGTTTGAGCTGCGAGTTTTCATCCAGCACTGGGTAGCCAAAGTTGAGGGATGATTGTCCGGTCAGCCGGCCTACCTGAAAGTCTCCAATGGCGAAGGCTTTTGTTTGCACGACTCGCTGAAAGTAGGCGCGGTCTGCGAGCGATATCACCTTGTCTGCGGGCGTTGCGCTGCAAAACACGGTTCCATCGCGTTCGATCAGGCCAAAGGTGAGATAGTCCGGCGAGAGCTTCTTCAAGTTAACCAGATGCACCTCAGAGAAGGCGGCATTTGTTGTCAGCGTGAGGAACGAAAACTCCGTGAGAGTAGCCAGTAATTGCCGCGCGTTTCGGATGAATTGTTCCTGCTGGGCGGCGGCCAGCCGTGAAATGGCTACCGCACTTTCCTGAACCCGCTTCTTTTCGATTCGGCGCTGTTGGAAATTGCTGTAGAGCACCAGACAAAACGCTGGAATGACGAGCAGAAGAACGAGCACGAGCAGTTTCGTCCGAAATTGTCCAATAATCCCCGTTCGGCATTTTCCCGCGGGACAGCCGGATGGACCATTGAAATCTCGAATAAGAGGAACCATGCCTGTCGAAGCCCATCGGCATTTTGCAGCCCTTCTGAAATGAGATCGCCACCACGCATTGCGGTTTTTGCGCGACAATTTCGAGAATCACTCGCAATCTACCACCCACGAGCGTTATGGATGGCTTTGTATCCCGTCCGACAATTTGTCCCGAATTCCTTGTCCGATGTCCAAAACTCGCGTCGAAATGCGAGCGGCCCCATAAGCGGGGCTTTTTCGAAAACGCTGCGTTGCTCGTCAGATTACCGCCAAAGGCGTCACGCTTCGCGACGGTGCATTGGATGGCGATTCTGTTTCCCGGTGCGTTGCAGGTTCAGCTGTGCGTTGCGGATGCAAGGGCATTGCAACGGTTTTGCTGCCGCGTTTCCGCGAACGGTCTGCGGCGGCTAAAGTCTGCGCAAGTGCGCTGTCTGACGGTATGACGCTCTCGCTGATGGCACGTTTGATGTCCGTGCGGGAAATCGTTTTGCGGTTTTCCTTCAGGGCCATGAATCGCGAGCGACGCACGACCGCTTCTATCCCGGCCAAGTATTTCGAGGAACTTTCCGCATAATCCTTCAGCAGCCCGATCGATTTATCATCCGCTTCTGGCGCAAGGAATCGGGCAACCATCTCAAGGTCATCAGGCGTGAGACTGTCAGGAAGCTTTTCGTAATGGCCGATGCGCCCGACCAATTGGTCGGAGCGCCAGCGGACTGATTCCTCGACGGCGCGTTGGTTTTGTGTGAACTGCGGCGTCGTGACAAGGGCGACGGGAACACCGTGATTGATCAAGGCCGTCATCAGCCAATTGATGCGCTCAGGCATGGCCCGGCGAATGTCGCGTTGCGGGAAAAGGTAGTGGGCTTCGTCAAATACCAGCATCAGATCGCCGCCTTGCACGACATCCTCAACGCGTGCGCGTAACTCTTGGGCCTTCCGATGGTTCAAATTGACACTGACTCCCAGCGCCGTTGCGACGGCGCGGAAGAATGTCATCGTTGCTGGAAGGCACTTGAACATACCGCGCACGACCGGGATTCATCTCGCACCAGGTCTTTGCCGAAACGGTCTTGCCCATGCGCTCTAGGCCGTCAATGACAACCAGGCAGCGCGCACTCAGAGCGTAATCGAGGGCTTCAGAAACCTTGAAACCCAGCGAAGTTGTAACGGTGCTGGTTGCGACTTGATCCGCGTAATCGATCGCGAATTCCAGAATCGTGTCGAACAGGTCCGGGAAGTACCACGGTCCAGACGAGGGACGCGCTTGTGGGTTAAGACAGATTTCGCGGAGATGATTTGCAAGCTCGTCGCGTGCGATGCTGGCGCATCGAGCAACAAAGGCGCTTGCTGGATGGGAAGTGGGCCGACCTGCCGCCAGAACTTCTGCTTTGGCTTCATCCTCAGCACTGTTATGCCCCATCAAGTGCATGGAATCGAATTCGCCTCGCAAAAGGAAATCATCGTCCACGTTGCCTAGTGGTATTTCGGCGCGCACTTCGCGCACTTGTGCGGCGCTGTAGATTTGCCCGGGTTTTGCGCCAAGGCGTTGCATGGCAGCCGTCGCGATCCGTTCAGGATACCTCGCCAGTAAGGTGCTGGCGACACGCTCCAAACCACCTTCGCGATGCGAGAGCAGTTGCAGGAACCAAATCGCCTCGCGTTGCTTTGGATCGTCGATTAGTCCGCATCGCTTCGCAACAAGGGTTGCCATCAGGCCGCGTTCAAATTCCGCACTGGAGCAATATCTTTCCTGCCGAAAGGTGCTGCCGGGTTGTGCTGTGCGTGTGCTACTCATTGACGGTCCCTTTCTTTGCATCGCGAACGATTGCCGAGAACACGCTGACAAGCTTAGTCAGTTCTTCGGCGTTAAATTCATTGACCTTCTTGATGTAACCGAGAGCGCGGCGTGTGAGTGCGTGCCGCTGAGTGCCCGGCTTCCCCGTCTCGACTCGCTTCCATAAAGCCCAGTATTGCGCGCGGAGTTGCGGCAGGTTCACTGACGCAGGCGGGGTTTTAAGCACGTAGATTTTGCCCTTGGATGCACCAGCGGCCGGGGCTGCCGCTGTGGCCATTTCCTCGCCATCATCTTCTGACAATCCTTTGTGCAGCCGTTCCATCGCCGGCGCCGCTTCAGGCCGTTGCAACGCCGCTTGTG
>DATHKK010000548.1:0-3707 GCA_035489355.1 Candidatus Limnocylindria bacterium | reverse complement strand
GTGGGCATTTATTCCTAGCGTCTGTCTTTTGGGAGTTTTGGTTGGATCGCTTACCTACATGATTATTACGGGCGTAGGCGTCTGGGGGCCGGGGCATCCCGCGATGTGGGGTTGGGCCATTGTCAATTTCGTTTGGTGGATCGGTATTGGTCACGCCGGAACTTTGATTTCCGCCATTCTCTTTTTGCTGCGGCAACGCTGGCGCACTTCGATCAATCGTGCGGCGGAAGCGATGACGATTTTCGCCGTCATGTGCGCCGGAATTTTTCCGGTAGTTCACATCGGGCGCGTTTGGTTTGGCTGGTGGCTTTTTCCAGTCCCAAATGCGTATAGCATCTGGCCGCAGTTCCGTTCGCCGCTGATGTGGGACGTGTTTGCCGTCTCGACTTATTTCACCGTGTCGGTGCTGTTCTGGTACATCGGCCTCGTGCCTGACCTCGCGGTGATTCGCGATCGCGCGAAGACGCGGCTGCGCAAAATCCTTTACGGCATCCCGGCGCTGGGCTGGAACGGCTCGAACCGCCACTGGAACAACTACGAGAAGTGCTACTTGATTCTCGCGGGTGTCTCGACGCCGCTGGTGCTCTCTGTCCACTCGATCGTGTCGCTGGACTTCGCCGTGTCGCAACTGCCCGGCTGGCACACCACTATCTTTCCGCCGTATTTCGTGGCGGGCGCGATTTTCTCCGGCTTCGGCATGGTGCTCACGTTGCTCCTTCCGTTGCGCAAGCTGATGAAGCTCGAAGACATCATCACGATGCGGCACGTGGACCTGATGTGCAAAGTGACGCTCGCGACCGGATCGATCGTTGGCTACGCCTACTGCATGGAATTTTTCATCGCGTGGTACAGCGGCAATCCCTACGAGAAATTCACTTTTTGGAATCGCGCCTTCGGTCCCTTCGGCTGGTCTTACTTCACGATGATGACCTGCAACGTCCTTGTCCCGCAGCTCTTCTGGATGAAACGGTTCCGGACGAATCTCGTCGCGGTGTTTATCCTCTCGATTCTCGTCAACATCGGCATGTGGTTCGAGCGCTTCGTCATCGTCGTTACGTCGTTGCACCGCGACTTCCTGCCGTCGAGCTGGGGCTACTACAAGCCGACGCCGGTGGACATTCTGACTTTTCTCGGAACGTTCGGTTTGTTTTTCACCATGTTCCTCCTGTTCCTGCGCTTCCTCCCGATGATCGCGGTCTCGGAAGTGAAGGGCGTGACTCCGCAGGCTGACCCGCATCATCCGCTGGGCGGCGCGAAAGGAGGGCATCACTGATGAAATACGGAATGCTCGCTGAATTCGCCAATCCGGCCGACCTGATGCACGCCGCGGAAAAAATCCGCGACGGTGGTTTCCGGCGCTGGGATGTTTTCTCGCCTTACCCCATCCACGGCATGAACCAGGCGATGGGCCTCAAGAACTCCAAGGTAGGATGGTTCGGGTTCATTGGCGGCTGCACCGGTTACACGACCGGCATGATCATGATCTGGTGGATGAACGCGCTGGACTATCCCATCGCCGTCGGTGGCAAACCCATGTTCAGCCCGTTTGCGGCGTTTCCCCCGTCGTATGAGCTGACGATTCTGTTTACGGCCTTTGGATCGATCTTTGGCATGCTGCTGCTGAATCGTCTGCCGCGCCTTCATCATCCTTTGCTGAAGAACAAACGGTTCGCCCGCGCGACGCACGACGGATTCTTTCTCGTGATCGAGACGACTGACCCGAAATATTCCGAAACTGAAACCCGCAAGCTGCTGGAGACGACTGGCAGCCAGCACATTGAGGTTATCGAGGAATAGTATGCGCTACTTCCTGCTCATCTTTGCGCTGGCCGTCGTGACCGTCATGGGCGTGTTCGGCAAACGCGGGCGCATCTTCAAGCAGCCGCCGCTGGAAATTTTCACCGACATGGATCGCCAGCCCAAGCTGCGGCCGCAGCAGCCGAGCCTCACATTCGCCAACGGTCGTTCCTCGCAGGAACCGGTGCCGGGTGCTGTCGCTCGCGGCGATCATTACGAGAGCAACCCCATCAACACGGCGCGCGTCACGGGCACGACGAACTTTGTCGCCGTCATTCCTGTTCCCGTGACGGAGCAACTCATGGCGCGCGGCAAACAGCGCTTCGACATTTATTGCCTGCCGTGCCACGGCCCGGTCGGCGATGGCAACGGCATCGTGAAGAAATACGGCTACGCCAGCATCCGCAGCTTGCACGAGAAAATCGTCGTTGCGCAGCCCGATGGCGAACTTTTCAACACGATCACCCACGGCAAGAACACGATGTATCCCTATGGTTCGCAGATTTCCATCGAGGATCGCTGGGCGATTGTCGCCTACGTGCGCGCGCTGCAACGCAGCCGCCTCGGAGTTCTCGATGAAGTGCCCGCCGCACTGAAAGCGGGGTTGAAATAACATGGCTTCCCACAACACAACTTCTTCCGCGGCCCCGCTCGACCTTTCGCGCTGGCGCAAATTGCCAGTCGTCGCGATCGTCGCCGGCCTCGTGTTTCTCACGCTCGGCGCTGTGGTCGCCGGGCGACATGGTTCCGAAGGACTGTTCCGGCAGTTCGGATTTTCCTGGCTGCTCGCCTTCATGTTCTTCCTGAGCCTGTGCCTCGGCGGTTTGTTCCTCGTGCTCGCGCACCATCTCTTTGATGCCAGTTGGTCGGTGCCAATCCGCCGCTATTGTGAACACCTCGCGTGCTTGTCGCTGCCGCTCGCCGTGCTGTTCATTCCCATCGCCTTGCTGGCGCACAGAATTTATCCATGGATGTCGATGAAGGTGCAGGACCATGCGTTGCACGCCAAGGCGGCCATGCTCAACCCGACGTTCTTCTACATCCGCATCGTGGCTTACTTCATCATCTGGATTGTGCTCTCCCATAGCCTGCGCCGCTTCTCCGTGGCCCAGGACAAAGACGGCGCGGCCGCCTGGACGAACCGCATGCGCGTGGCTTCGTACCTCGGCATCTTTCTCTTCGCAATCACGCTGACCTTCGCGGCCATCGATTGGATGAAATCACTCCACCATCAATGGTTCTCCACGATGTATGGCGTCTGGTATTTCGCGGGCAGCGTCTGGACGACGCTGGCGACCGTGTACGTGATCGCCGTAGTGCTGAAGCGCACCGGCTCGTTGAAGGACGCGCTCTTTCCGACGCACTTTTATTACATCGGTTCGCTGCTGTTCGCGTTCACGGTGTTCTATGCCTACATCACCTTCTCCCAATACTTCATCATCTGGAACGCGAACATGCCGGAGGAAACGTTCTGGTACCGCCTGCGCGAAGTCGGAACGTGGCGCTGGGTTGGGTATGTGATCATCTTCGGCCATTTTTTCGTGCCGTTCCTCACGCTCCTGCGCATCGACGTCAAACTGAAGCTCACCATCATGCTGCCGATCGCCGTCTGGGCCTGGTTGATGCACTTCTTTGATTTGTCGTTTAACATCATGCCCACGCTGCACCCGGAGAATTTCGTGCTGCACTGGATGGACATCGGGGCGTTCCTGCTTATCGGCGGCATCCTCACGATTCTCTTCCTTCGCTCGCTGGGCACTACGGCGGCGTATCCGCTGCGTGATCCGCGCTTGAAGGAGTCGTTAACGTCACACGAATTGCCGGCGGAAGCGGACAGCGGCTTTGTTCACTGAGGCGCGTATGGAAAACGTAAACAACAACAGCAAATGCAAGCTTGCGATTTATGTCGC
>DATHKK010000547.1:0-4146 GCA_035489355.1 Candidatus Limnocylindria bacterium | reverse complement strand
GTCGCCGGAGGCCTGGTTGGAAAAGGCATGATTGGATCGCGCGACCAAAATAAAGTCTCCCATCTGTGGATTTTTCTCCGGCGCGGGCAACCCAAGCTTCGCAAAACTCTCCGGTTCGATCACGTCGATCACTCCGTCCATTTCGCGAAGCTGTTGCAGCACGCGGGGGCGATCCTCTTCCTTCGTCTTCGGATCGGTGAGATACACAATCGCCGTCCCGCCTTCGGCCACGGACTGCGCGCGGGCCTTGAACACCGCCGGCGTCGTGCTCACGAGGTTCGTCTCCAGCCAGCCATTCTTTCGAAGAAGAACGTTGGGATGAATGATGTTCGTCACCGTTTCGAAACCATGATCGGCCACGATGAACAGTGTCGTGCGCTCGCGAATGCCCGCCTGGTCGAGCGCGTTGAGAACCTCGCGCAATTGAAAATCCGCTTGCGCCAGCGCCGCGTATGCCGCGGGTGTGCGAGGTCCGTAGCGATGCTGGAGTCCATCGGTAACCAGCATGTGCAACAGCATGAAGTTCGGTTTGCGCGTGCGAATCACGTGCGATGCGGCGGCGGTCCAAACTTGATCCCGGCTTGCCGCGCTTTGCGCCGTGAAACTGGCGTTGCTGCTATTCTTCAAAATTCCCGCGGCAACGAGTTCGTCGCGCAACTTCGGCGTCGTGTAGGTGATGGAGTCCGGCACATCGGGAAAGTCATCGTCGAGCGTGCGCGAGTTGCGGGTGCAGGGCCAATTGATGCCGGCGGTGCGATAGCCGCTGCGCTGAAGCAGATCGAAGAGGGTCGAGCCGCTGACGAGATCGATCTTCTCGCGTTTTGGATCGACCCTCACGCTCAATCCGGCCCCCGCGCGAACGAGCACACCGTTGAAGAGCACGGAATGTTTCTCGGCATAAACACCCGTGACCAGCGTCGTGTGGTTGGGCCAGGTGATGGACGGATTGGCCACCATCATGCCGTCGGCGCTCGCGCCCTCGGCGGCGAGCTTGCGCAGAGTCGGCAGCGGCGCGGCCGCATCGCGCAGATAATACGCCGCCAGCCCGTCGATGGTGATGAGCAGGACGTGATGATTTGTGGAAGCCGGCGCCGTCGGCGCGAACGTCAGGACGACAAAAAGGAACCAACGCAAAACGGATCGAGAACGAAGGCGTGTCATGGTGTGAAACTTAGCGACATAGCTTTCCTCGACCAACAGGAAATTCCACGCCGCCAGGAGGACGAACGCTGATCGCCGCCACGGGCGGGAACTTCACATCGAAAGCGTGCGCACGCGTTTGCGATAGAGACGCTCTCGCACAAACCGTTCGGCGGCGTCGGCAATGGCCTCGACGTGGCAGGCCGATCCGCGAAAACCGTGGCCGGGCGGCTTGCGCCTCGGGCCGGCGTTCATCTGCATGTTCCAACGAAAGACAAAAGTCATAAGGTTCCTTTCCGTTCCTTGCGCTCAGAATGTCAGAGGCGGCGCGCGCGTGGGAATCGGGCGGCACTCTGAAAAAACGTTCGGGAAAATTCGGACGGCGCGTGGGGCAATCTCCGAGCGCGGCGGCGTTCTGCCACGGCGATGAACAATGCTATGTTGCCGCCATGGGAGACACCGTTCGTTTTTCAATCGTAACCGCGGCCGCCGGGACGCCGGAAGTTTATCTGCCGCTGGCCGATCCGAAGCACGATCGAAACTTCATGCGCGCCGTGCGCGAAGACCGTGTGCTTTCGCTCAAGCAGGAACCCACGGGCACGCGCAAGGATTTTGGCGCCGTTGGTTTTGTCGAAGAAAAATTTGTTTCGTATCTGATCTTTGCCAAGTCGCTGCGCCAGTTCGCCGGCAAACGCGTTGTCGGGATCAAATACGACACGCTCCGGCCAGCAGAGATGACCACGCCGCGCGCTCATACCGTCTCAGCGCGTGGACGCTCGACCAAGCCGAAGCCCAAAACCAAACCGCGTCCCAAACGTTTCACGGCCACGGTGCGAATCACCGCGACGAACGAAGTGCAGGTAACGGTCATGGCCCTCGACGAGAAGCAAGCGCGGTCCAGGGCTGAGGACGCGGCGCGGCGGCGAAAAACTTTTTCGCCCACCAAAGTCGAGGCGGAATTGCTGGATCTGCACCCGCAATCGACGGCGGGCAATTGATTTTCTGCTACCTCCGTCAACGTGCTGCCAGTTTGTCACTGGCAGAAGCGCGCTGAGATCAGCACGTGTTCACTCCCGGACAGGAACGGCTGGAAGATTAAACGCTCACTGCTGCCGCCGTGCTCGTGGCAGATCATTTTCAGGATTCCGCTTAAACACTTTGAGCAACGGCGCTTTGTCCACTTTAACGAACGCCATTGAGTTGGTCAGTGCTTTGAACGTGTCAGCGTTGCACGTTACCGCCATTACTTTCACAACGGCGTTCGTCTCAAGCTGTATCCAGCAAAAGTGAAAAAAGTATGGCATCGCGCCGGACTCCGGCGATCGCGTGGCCGTCAAGCTCGCGGAGGTCGCCCCGCCAAGATTCGTCACAACTGCTGGTGACACGAACGGGAACTTGTTCCGATATTCAAACTCCAAAAGTTCTTTCAGTTCTTTCGGGCCGACGGGCAGGAACTTCAAAGCCTTCCCTTCAACAGGATAAACGCCAGCCCAACCAAGACTGAATGACACCTCGCCGCACGGACTGTTTTTGTCTCCGTATTGAAGAAGGGTTGGGCCTCTCATGGAAAGCGGATCGTCGCCGGGGTCATTCCCGTCACTCGGCAGCATCTGATAATAATTTGTCGGCGGCGTGTAGTGAATGGCGGCGGCAAGATTCGTTTCCTCCGCCGCTGCAACAGTGGCGTAAAAGAGCACTCCCGCTGAAAGAACGATTCCGATTTGCTTGCATGAGATTTTCATTGCGGCTGTGCTTCCTCCCAGTTGCGAGAACCATTGGCGTTGCGATGCCTTTGAACTGAACCCATATTGAGTCCGTCGGTTCTCTGTTGATTCCAAAGTCCAAGTTGAGCTTGCTGTACACCTGCCCGCCTCGGCTTTTTACAAAAAACATTTTTTGGATGTTGTCAAACCATGCGGGATTGTCTGAATTCATTTGAACGAGATAGCTGTTTTGATAACCGTCTGGCGGAGCTTTAAACGTAACCCCTGCGGTGTGATAGTCGGACTCAATGATTCCGCCATTGATGGGTTTCAACTCGATTGACCAGTCGCCGGGATTTTTCTTTGAAAGCGAACCGGCAGCGCGAGTGATGATGATTTCCAAGTCTCCGCCGTTTTCGACAAGACGGCCTGCCACAAGGTCAAAGAAGATTGGCCTATCGGGAAAGGGCAGTTTGTATTCCTTGTCTATTCCGATGAGTGGCTCTGCGCCTTGCAGCTTCCACATTTTGACCACAACGGGATTGCGAGGATCAGGCTCAAACCGCTCCTGATACATGTACGAGTACTTGAACTCCGTGCCCTTGGTCGCCAACGCATAGCCTTGCTTTTTCGGCATGATGCCCAGGCTCTCGCCTTTTCCGGCGTTTATTTGGAAAAAACCATTGGCGTCACTGGTCGTTGAAACGACCATCGAGCCGGATTTTGTTCCGTTGTAGATAATGGTGTTTCCCGTGACATCAGCACCGCTGACCGGATTCCGAAACTGGTCTTCGAGCTTCCCGTAGAACACAATCGGCACGTCATTCAACACGGCTAACGTGTGTCTCGGGTCGTCGGGCACAGGCGGCGGCACGCTGGCGGCAAAGTTTGTTCCCGCCGGATTGCTTCGCTGAACTTTGCGGCTTCGAGCTGGTGCGCTCTCGTTTCGTTCCGGGAATGTAGTTTCCGAAGTTTCAGCTACCGCTGGATTAGTTGCGGTCACTGGTTCAACCGACACCGTTTCACGGGGTCTCTTGCCAAACCAGACAAGCAGCGCAATCAGCACAATGGCTACAGCGCAAAACAAAATGACTGAACGTCGGATTTTCATCAGTTGCTGATGTTGAAGCCGACAGTTGGCGAGCGCAGTAACGTGCGCCAGTAGCCCCATTGTTGAGTGCTGTCACCGCGAAATTGGGCGCTGTGCCAGAAGTGGTCACCGTAATTGTGCCCCGTCGTGTCCGTCGGCCATGTCGTGCTCAAATCAAATTTGCCGTCAAACGTCGTGAGGCTCGCTGCTGCT
>DATHKK010000546.1:0-14260 GCA_035489355.1 Candidatus Limnocylindria bacterium | reverse complement strand
TGTGCTACTAATGGCTCACGAGATTCCGCCGCTGAGTTGGATGCACGGTTGGACAAAATCGTACAGGTTGCCGACGCGAATGGCCGGATACCTCTTTGGCGTCGGCATCCCAGAGGAATTGTGCAAAGCCGCCGTCCTGTTTTTCCTCGCGCAACGCCGCGTTCTGCTGCCACCACAGTCGATGCTCTTTTACGGACTGATGTCCGGGCTTGGCTTTGGCATTTACGAAGGAGTCGGTTATCAGACTGGCGCGAATCTCAACACCGGCAGCATGGGGGCTTACTATTTGAACAACATGCTGCGGCTTACGTCGCTGCCGTTCCTGCATGCGATCTGGAGTGGCATCGCGGGCTACTTCATCGGCTTCGCCTTTCAATATCCGCAGCGCAAAGCCGGCTTGCTCGTTGTGGCCATCGCCTTGCCGTCCTTGCTGCACGGACTCTACGACGTGGCGAACCATGCGCTCGCGCTCGTGTTTGCGACGCTCAGCGTGCTGGCGCTTTACCTCTATTTGGCGAAGAGCGTTTACTTCGAAAGCGTGCTGGCGGGAAAACCGGCCAGTGCCACGCCGCCGCTCGGGAGCGCGGCTCCACCGAAGCCGGATTCCAGTTCTCCCACCTCAAAGGTTCCGCCGTTCCCGCCTGCTTCGGCTTGAAGCCAGTTCGCGCCGCACGTAACCCCTTAACTCTGCCCCGTCGGCTTAGGGAGATCAGCATTCAGCAACCTTTGCGTTTCGCTGATGGCTTGAGTGGTGAGCAGAAGAATCTCCGCCGCCTCGCCGGCTTCCGGCAATTCTCTTTCGGCAAGCTTCTGGCGCAGCGAGCCGGCCAGAAACGAAATGCTCGTCAACAGTTGTCCGAGACCGTCGTGCAACACCTTGCGCACTCGTTCGCGCTCAGCTTCGGTGGCTTGGGCGACCGCGGCATTCAAGGCGCGCACCTGCTTGCGGCGCGGATTTGTTAATACAGTGTCCATTCCGAAATTAATTCGTCCTGCTCCCTGACATTCCAAGACACGAAAGGCAAACGGCGCGCGCGTCGCCTGAAACCATCGTCCGCCTTAAAAAGCCCCGCTCACCATCGCCCCTAATGGCCGACGCGGCGGACCGAGGAGCCAGACGCGGCGGCTGAGCACGCCGGCGGCTTCGGAAACTTCCAAGGTGCCAATCCGCACTTTCACGGGCAGTTCCCATCGACTCTCCTTGAAGGCCCCGACCGCGATGCGCCGGCGCGTCCGTTCCGATAGTTGTTCAGGTTGTCGCTTCTTCATGGCGGAAGCAAAACACGCGAGAAATGGGCGGAGAATCGGGCCAGCACCTGAAACGGGTTTCCCTCCAAAAAGAAACAGGCCATCGGGGATTGTTCCATCCGATGGCCTCGAAATCTCCGCGAAACTTTCCGTGCGTCAGAGCACTGGCTCGGACTTCATCCATTGAATCGCGTGCTGAATCAATTCCGCGCCGCTCTTGACGCTCAGCTTGAGTTTCAGGTTTTCGCGATAGGACTCAATCGTCTTGATGCTCAAGTTGAGTTGCTCGGCGATTTGACGCGTGGCGAAGCCGTTGCCCAGCAGTTGAAACACTTCGAGTTCGCGGTCGCTCAGATGATCCAACGGCGAGCTGTTCTCCTCCGGGACCTGGTTGCTGACGAGGTGCTGCAACATCTTCTGCTTCATTCGATCGCTGACGTAAATCTCGCCCTTAAGCACCCGGTTGATCGCCAGCAACATTTTTTCGCTCGGCTCTTTCTTCATCACGTAACCCCGCGCCCCGGCGCGCAATGCCCGTTCGGCGTAAAGTGTTTCGTCATGCATGGAGATGACGAGCATGGGAAGTTGCGGCTTCTCGGACTTGAGCTGCTTGATCAATTCCAACCCGTTGGTCTTGGGCAACGACACGTCGAGAATAACGAGATCGGGCTTCTGCGCGCGCACTAGCTCCAACGCTTTCGCCGCGCTCTCCGCTTCGCCAACCACGCTCAAGCCCGGCTGCTGATTGATGAGCTGGGCGAGTCCCTGTCGCACGATGGGATGATCCTCGACCAAGATGATGCGGAATTTTTTCTTGTCAGCGATGGAGGTCCCGGTCGCTGCGGGCGCGGGCGCGGCGGCGCGTTTGGCTTTCGAAGCAGTCGCTGCTTTCATGTGAATTCTTCTCTCCTGTTGTCTTCAACGTGGTAGTGGAAAGCATTTTTCACCGCAAGCCAATTCTCCCGTGCCACGCAATCTCACAATGCTGTTTGCCGCGCGCCGCGCCTGCGGTAGCGTGGCGGCGATGGAAATGCAGGAGCAATACGATGACGCGATGTTCGATTATACGACGGGCGATTACGATGCCGCCCTTGCGAAGTTCCAGCAGATTCTCCAGGCCTACCCGCAGCACTTCGACGCGCAGCTTTCCACCGCGATGTGCTTTTACCGCAAAGGCGATTTTGCGAAGGCGATTGAAGAAGGGCACAAGGCGGAACAATTGCAGCCGAACGAGCAACTCGTGCATACCAACCTTTCGCTCTTCTACATGAAATCGGGCGACAAGAAGACGGCGGAGCATCACGGCTTGCAGGCGCGTATCGCCTCGTGGCGCGGGAACATGGACAAACCAGGCGCGCCGCCGGCGGCCTCGGAAGATGATTTGAAAATGGCGCAGCCGAAAGCGCCACCGGCAAAAGTGCCCACGCAGTTTCCCGACATGCCATGGAAAAAGAAACCGCCGGCGCACTAGGAAGAATTTGAAACTCACGAACTCGGGAGGAACGAGATTGAGCAGCATTCATTTCCATTTTCTTGAATTCGAAATTTTAATTATGAAATCAGCTTACGAACTCGCGATGGAGCGGCTTAACAAACAAGGCCCGCAAAAGAAACTCACCGACGCGCAAAAGAAGGAACTGGCCGAGTTGGATTCGCGTTATACCGCCAAGATTGCCGAGCGCGAGATCTTTCTCAAAGGCGAGTTGGGTCTGGCCGCGGCCAAAGGCGACGCCGAAGCCTACGTGCAGTTGGAAAAACAACTGGTAAGCGAACGGAAGAAATTCCAAGGCGAGTTGGAAGAGAAGAAGGAGAAAGTCCGGCAAGGCGGTAAGTAGGAAATCTTGGGCGCGAGTTTGACTAAACCGCCTCAGTGCCGGCAAACGACAGCGCCTCTTCCAGCCAGGTATCAGCACGCAGGACGGCGGCGCGCTGCTTCGCGGCCAGGCGCTGGGCGTTTCTTTGCGCGAGCGCAAACGCGGAACGCGCGATGCCACGCTTACCCGGCAGATTGAGAGTGACAGTGCGTCGCAATGTTCCGGCCGCAATCGACGGCAAGTGGCGGCGAATCAATTCGTCCTCTGCGCTAACGAATGCCTGGGCGCTCCCGGGATCACCTTGCCGCGCGCTGCGTCCGAAAAGCTGGCGATCGACGCGGCCGGATTCATGGCGCTCACTCGCGATCACATGCAGACCGCCGATGGCCGCCACGTCACGTCCGAGCTTAATGTCCGTCCCGCGCCCGGCCATGTTGGTGGCGATGGTGATGCGGCCTCGTTCGCCGGCGAGCGCGATGACCGCGCCTTCTTCGTGCAAGCGCACGGCGTTCAAAATCTTGAACTCGATGTTGTGCGGTCCGAGCCGTTCGGCAAGTCGTTCGCTGGCGTGGACGCTGCGGGTGCCCACCAGCACCGGACGTCCGAGTTGATGCACGCGAAGCACCTCATCCGCGATCGCCTGCCATTTGGAATTCTCGTTTGCAAAAATTTGATCCGGCCAATGTTCGCGCACGCACGGACGGTTCGTCGGTATCGTAATGACCGGCAATTTGTAAGTTTGCCAGAACTCGCCCGCGGCTTCCTTTGCCGTGCCCGTCATCCCAGACAAGCGATGGAAGCAACGGAAGAAACGCTGGAAGCTGAGCCGCGCAATCGTCTCCGATGGATCGGAAATCGGCAGACCCTCTTTGGCCTCGATGGCCTGGTGCATTCCCTCGCGCCATGTCCGCTGCGGCATCGGGCGTCCGGTGAACTCGTCCACGATCACCACTTTGTCGCCTTCGATGATGTAATGCTTGTCGCGCAAGAAAAATTCGCGGGCGACAAGTGACTGGCGAATCAATTCCATCCGCCGGTCCGATCCGCGCCAAAGTCCGGGCAATGCGGCGCAACGCTCCGACAATTTTCGCCGCCCGGCCTCAGTCAGTTCCACCTCTTTGTAACGCAGGTTCGTCCGATAGTCGGCTTCGCTCTTCAATTCCGCCGCGATGTGCTCGGACAACTGCGCCGCCTCGCGCAGCCAATCGTTCTTGTGCGTGGTGGAAATGATGAGGGGCGTGACGGCTTCATCGATGAGAATGCTGTCTGCCTCGTCCACGATGGTCGTGTGCAGGCCGCGTAGAACGAGCGGCTCTTGCTGATAAGGCTCAGGCGCGATCATACGGCGAATGAGCCTTCGCGTTGGATTCTGAAGTTGCCCAAGCTTAAGACGGTCGCGCAGAAAATCAGCGAGCAACTCTTTGCTCGTCGTATAAGTGACATCGCAGGTATAACCCTTCTGACGTTCGGGAGGCCCCATCCACGCCGCGACATGGCCCACGCGAACGCCGCAAAAGTGATAGAGAGGTTGAAGCCATTCCGCGTCGCGCTTCACCAGATAATCGTTGACCGTGAGAATGTGACACGGACGTTGCGTCCAGCCGGCCAACACCGCCGCGACTCCGGCCGTGAGCGTCTTGCCTTCGCCAGTCGCCATTTCGGCGAGGTAGCCGCGATGCAACGCGAGCGCGCCCATCAACTGAACGATGAAAGGCCGGAGACCAAGCTGGCGATCCGATGCCTCTCGAATTGCCGCGAGCGCATTCAGCAGCACTTCGTCCGGCAAGTTTCCACCACGTCGAAACTGTTCGCGAAACTTGAGTAGCTTTTCGTGCAGCTTCGCGGAAGACGTCTCCATCCATTGCGGCGCTTGCCGGTCCGCTTGTTCCGCCTGTTCTCGAAGTTCGCCGAGCACACGCGATCGGCGATGATACACGCCCATGACGCTGTTTACGCGCGCATCGATGCCCTTCAACATCGGCGTGGGGCGCTGATGACCCGTGCGGCGATAATCCTGGGTGGGCGTGATCACAGTTGATAACGCTTTTGCAGAAGCTGCTGGAGCCGGCGAATCCAACGCGGCAACAGCGGCTCCGGCTCTAGATCGAAACGAATTTTCCCGGATCGTCCGTGAAGAATAGCCGCGTCGGCGTTCGCACCGATGTCCGCATGGACTTCAAAGAACGGTTCGGCGGCTTTCTGCGGATCATCGGCGGCAACGGGGACTTCACCGCCACTCATCCAGCCGAGCGCCGGCGATGGAAGCGTCTGCTGCTCGCCCGGAATGATGCGCCACTTGCTGATCGGCACAACGCGTCCCGCTTCGCCGAACAAGCGCACTTCCGCGCCAGAAATGGTTCGGCCGAAAAGCGTGTCGCCGTCCTCCTGTTTCACGGTCGCGGCAAACTCGAATTGAGCGGGGTTCACGAGCAATCCGAGACGAGCGCCGCGCGCCAGCCAACGACCGACTTGATCCTGAATTTCCGGCGCGATCCAAATTCCATCGTGGCTCGCCTTTACGACGAGTGCGGCTTTGTCGGCCTCCAATTTTTGCACGCGTTGCGTCAGCGATTGCACGCGCATCGTGAGCGGTTTCAAGTCCGCCGTGCGCTCTTTCATGGCCAGGCGAATGCGTGCGTCCACCTCGGCGACAGCGGCGCGGGCGTGCGTCAATTCCAAATCGATTTCGGGATTGGAGAATTCGAGCAAGGGCTGGTCGCGCGTCACGCGAGTCGCGGGCTGCGCCAAAATCTTGCGCAAATAACCGGGAGTTTCAGTCACCATCTGCGTGCGTTCGCGCGCGAGCAACACACCGGGTGCGCGGAAATGACTGGGGAACTTGACCACGCCCAAGAAAAATAAAATCGCCGCCACACCGACCGCCGTTACCGCCACCGCCCGGCCGCGCGTTCGCTCAAGTTGCGGATTGCTCGCGAGGTACTGGATGAATTTCCACGTTGGCACGAGCACCCACGAGATCGCGCAGATGGCCGCCATGATGAGGCCGATCATGAAAAAGCGGTCTGCGACAATCAGAAGGATGCCGCCGAAAACAATCACGCGATAAATGCCGCTGGCCACTCCGTAAATGGCGAGCCAGAAACCTTCCTTGCGGCGATCCGTCGGGCTGACGGATTTCTTGATGCCAAACAGATAGCGCTCGCACAAATGCCGGAGTTGCCGATTGGCGCGCTGCTGGAGATTCGGAATTTCAACGAGGTCGGAAAGAATGTAGTAGCCATCAAAACGAAGCAGCGGGTTCAGGTTGAATACGAGCGTCGAGATCGACGCGATGAAGATCATGTTGTAGGCGAGATTGTGCAGCACGCCGGGACCAGTGTTGGCCCAGACGAAAACCATCGTCGCCGCGACGAACAGTTCCACGATCATGCCGGCGGAACTGACCATGATGCGTTTCCAGCGGCTGCGAAAACCCCAACTCGACGTCGCGTCCACGAAAGGCATCGGCGTGAAGATCATCAGCAGCACACCCATCACGTGGACTTCACCGCCCCACTTGCGGCAGAAGCAGGCGTGGCCGAACTCGTGCAGCGTCTTGATGACGATCATGCCGAGGTAGAGGAGAAAAAGATTATTCGTCGCGAGTACGGATTGCGACTGCTCGCGCAACGCCCCGAAGTTATCGACCGCGACCTTGAGTCCCCATCCTACGATCAGGAGCCAAAGCAACGCGCCGAATGGGCTGATAAACTTGCCGATGACCGGCAGCGTGCGGACGAGAAAACGGTCCGGGTCCAGCAGCGGGAACCGCATGAACATAAGGTTCAACAGGCGTGAGCGGACTTCGCGCTCGCGGCGTTTCTTGTAGCGCTCGAACAGTTGTGCGCTGTCGGCGGCGTTTTCGTACTGAAGGAGATTGGCGTGATAGAGCTGCGAAAGCAGTTGAATCACCGATTCCTGCCCCGGCGCTTCATCGGGAAAACGATCGAGACATTCCTGCCACGCTTGCTGGACGGTGCGTCCGGGTTCGAGCCGCGCCACAAACTCGTAGGCAGCCGGCCGAATGCGGAAGAACTGATTGCTGAATGGATTCTCCAGGACGATCCAGCGTTCGCCGCGATAATTCTGCCGCCGCACGTGAACGCCTGGGCGCAGCCAGATGTGCTGGTTCGCGATGCGATACCACGATTCGCTGAAGGTCGAGGGCGCGCTTGCCATATCACCACCAGAGTTTCAGCCGCAGGAAATCCACGGTGCGATGCGAGATGATCCAGAAGAGCGTTCTCTTCTCGACGCTGAGCTTGCATACGCCGCTCATGCCGGGGCGCCACCAGGGTTGCGCGCCGCTGTTGAACGTGCAGCGCACCATAAAAAAGTTTCCGTCCTTCTTGGGCATCGCGGCTGGCTCGATCCTGGAAATCTGAACGGAATATTTCAGCCTGGGCTGCGTGACGAACGCGATTTCACCGTTCGTGCGGCCAAGAATTTCGTGGATGTCACGCTCGTCGATTTCGGCTTCCACATACAACGTTTGGAGTTTGGCGATTTTCAGCAACGCATCACCCTGCTTTACCGGAGCGTTCAAGCGATCGCGCAAATCTCCCTCGACCACGACACCCGCGAACGGAACGCGGATCACCGCCCGCTCGAGTCGGTAACGAATGATGTCGAGGCGCGCCTTCGACTGATCTCCGAGCGCCTGGGCAATGCGCATGTCGGCGAGCGCGCCGGAAGCGCGGGCCTTTTCTGCTTCACGCAAATAACGATTCATGTCCGCGAGCGCGGCGGATTCATCGAGCAACAGTTCGCTCGTGTCGAGGGCCACGAGCTTGGCGTCCTTGTCCACGACATCGCCGGCGCGCACGAAGACTTCGTTGATGTAACCGTCGAACGGCGCCGTGAGGTACGAAACGTCGTCGCTGCGCACGATGAAGTTGCCTTCCACGCGATAAGTCACCGGCACGAAGAACAGCACGGCCAGCACGGCAACGAGGAGAAGGGAGAGCACTTTCGCCCAAGTGTGTTCCGGTCCCAGCAGCTTCGCGAGTTTCTCACGCGCGACCGCGGCGGCGCGCGCGCCGAACCACCGGTCATGCCTCTTCAAATCCGAAAGCCGCCGCGCCGCCTGATCGCAGCACAGGCGCAGTTGTTGAAGTTCCGTCGCCGTGAAAGCGCCCTTCTGGCGTTCGCACGTGATGGCCGCCATCGCCTTGTCCTCCACACGCAGCGGCAAGGAACAAAGATGGTCCACGCGCTGACTTCGTGAGAACGCTTCGTGATCGCGAGTGATGACGGTCGAATCGTCAGGCGCGGGCCAAACGACTTCCTCATCTTGATCGATCGTTTCCTCCATCGCCTTTTCGAGCTGCTGCGCGGCTTCCATCTGGCGATCGAATTTCTCCGTGCGGCTCATCGCGCGCAGGCGCACGTAACCGCCTTCCAACCAGCCCAAGCTTACGCGGTCGCAATTGAAGCGGGTGGAAAGTCCATTACAGAACGCGAGCGCCGCGGCGAGAAAACGCGTCTCGGCATTCACCACCACCATCAAGTCGAGGGCGGAGGCAAACTTCTCCACGTCGGCCTTCGCGTTCTGGGCGGCGTGCGTGGATTGATAAGCCCTCGGGACATCCGCCGCGAGTTGCAGGCGCACCAGAGATTCGCGCGCGGAGGCTTCGTCCGCCTTCAGCAACAGCACGAGCGCCACGCACACATCATCGGGATTCTGGAGCTTCAATCGCGAACCCGCCACGATCGGAATGTCCACGGCATTACTGCGTTCGACAGGAACCACGAATTCTCCGCTTTGCAAACAACGGTCAGCAAACGCTTCCAATTGCGCGGCGAAAGGAACGACGAAGCGCGACGGCCCCGTGTTGGAAGACCATTCGCCGATCTTCTTCCATTTGGGCGGCTGCGATCTGTCCTGCAAGAGCAGCACGACGCGATGAGCGCCCGTGAGTTCAGCCAGATACCTTTGGTAATGCGTCCAGAAATCGCGCGGCACGCCTCGGAACTGTCGCAAGTCGGAAAGTTCCTGGAGTGAACGGCGCAGCGGCTCGTCGGGAGCGGTGGAATCAGAAGTCATGGGAGAGCACGTGGAGATGGGGTTAGAAACACAATGCCGGCGAGGCCCGGACGAATCTGGCCGGCCGCGTTCGGGAAGAGCACTTTCACTTTCACGAGTCCGCTGGCGGGATCGGCGATGGGTGAAAGGAAGCTGATTCTGCCCTCCACCTGGATCGGCACCGCCCCCGTTTCGATCTCCAGCCGCAACACCTGATTGGTTTTGAGAGACGCGGCCAGCTTTGTTTCGATGTTGCTGACGAAGAAACATTGACGCGTGTCCACCATGCGCACGACCGGCTGATAGGGCTGACACGCTTCGCCTGAGTGGATGAGAATTTCCGTAATGTGTCCGGCAAACGGCGTTACGATGTAGCGCTTGCGCAATTGCTCGATCGCGGTCTCATGTTCCACGACGGCGACGCGATATTCGGTTTCCTTTTTCTCCAACTCCTCTTTGCTCGTGCCTTTGGTCTTGGTGAAAAGTTTTTGCGTTCCTTCGAAGTCACTCTTGCGCACGTCCACGATCAATTTGCGGCGCTCGACTTCAAGCTCTTCGAGTTTGCGATCCAGTTCGACAACCACGGCGCCGTTCATGACAAACTCCCCTTCCTTGTATGGTTCATTTCCGATGATGCCCGCCACGGAACTGCTCAGCGTGACTTCGAGAAACGACTCCGTGATGCCCGGCGCGACGATGGGGGTTTCCGCTCCGCTGGCCGCCGGGACAGTCACGACCATAACAAGCGACATCACCACGAGCGCGCGTCCGAGGGCCAGGAGGTGGCGCAGGATTTTGCATGCGTGTCTTCTCATAAGATTATTCGGTCTTCGCGGGCGCGGCGTCCAAAGCGTCCAATTTCTGCCGCAAGCTTCGGCGCACGTTCTCGATTTCGTCCAGCGACTGCGTCGGCGGCGGTTCGGCCTGGAGCGGCAACTGTTTTGTGATTGAAGGCGGCGTTGTTTTGTCGGGCATCTCCACGCTCGCGGACTTTCGCGGTTGCAAAACCGGGGCCGTGCGATCCCTTAGTTCTTCCTTCGTCAATTCGAGCTGGCGCGTTTTCAGGATCGCGCCTTGCACCAATTCCAATTCCAGATTCGCCCGCTCGTACTGGACCGTGGCGTCGAGCACTGCATTCCTGGACTCGAACAACGCGGCCTCCACTTCGAGCACTTTCTGGCTTTCGACTTTGCCCACTTCCAGCCGCTCCAACTGCGTCTTCAAAAGGTTCTGGTGGAAGGCGACGACCTTTTGGTTGTTCTCCACGGAGTCACGCGCGCTGCGAATTTTCTGAACCGCGGTTTGAACGGCGTTGATGATCTGCGTCTCGATCTGCTTGAGGGAAAGCAGCGCCTGCTCTTTGCGCAACCGGGCGGCCGCGAATTCATTGCGCGCTTTGATGTTGCCGGCCAGCGGGACGTGAAACTCGAAGCCCACGGTAAAGCTCGGATACGATTGCCTCTCGATATCATCGTGCGAGCGCGAGGGCGTGCTGCCCAGGCCATTAAGTCCGTAGCTCGCGGAAAGATCCAACTGCGGCAATTTTTGGTTCTTCGCATAGGCGAGCCGAATGTCGTCCTGCTTGATCTTTTTCAATTGCGCGAGGTAATCGGGATTCAAGTCGAAAGCCGCCTCCGCCGTGCGCAGGAAATCCGGTGTCGTGGGATCAAGGGCCGGCTCGTCGGCGACTTCGACGACGGCGTGCGACGCGAATGCCGAAGCCGAATACAGAGTCATCACGTGCATCTCGGCTTCTTTGCGCTTCTGTTCCGCTTCGGCCAGTTTGGTTTGGCGCAACGCCAGCCCCGCCTCGGCCTCGAGGATTTCCAGTTCCGAGCCGCGCCCGGCCTCGGCCCGCACGCGGTTGTCGTGAACGATGTTTTGCGCGACGCCAACCGATTCGCGGAAAAATCTCGCCTGCTCCTGCATCATAAACAGGTTCCAGTACGCGGCCTCGGCGGTGGCGACGGTCTCCATCAATTGCCGGCGGTATTCCTGAAACGCAATGTCCGACGCGAGCGCGGCCAGGCGAATGTTGGCGTAGGTGTTGACCGTTCCGAAACCCTTGAGCAATGGCTGAGTGACGTTCACTCCGGCAAACGTTTGAAACTCGTCGATCTTCGGGCCGTTCGTGGAAATGGTGCCGGACGCCAGGCGCGGGTCCTGAAGATTGTTGTTCAAGTCGCGCATGGTGTAACCGAGCCGGACCTTTGCGCCGCTTGGCGCCAGCCCTTCCAGCCCGGTGCGATACACGTTGTTCTGCTCGTCGAAGGAATTCACACGCAGACTGCGGCGTTGCTCCGCCGTGTTCTCGCGCTTGTTCTCTTCGCGCGAAGCGGCGACGACGAAGTCCGGCTCGAACGCGCCCCGTTCGCCCTCCAGCCTGTGCTTCGCAATCTCCACTTCGAGAGCGCGCAACTGAATGCTCTCGTTGTGCTCGAGCACCATTTGCAGAAACTCGTTTAGCCGCAGGGAATTGGTCCCGGGCGAATTCGTGGTGATCTGGGCCTCAGCGCGCGAGGCCAGGGCGATTGAGACGAGCAAAATCACGACTGTGGTCCGGGCGAGGGCCAGCGTTTCGGCCCACCGCGCATGAAGGGAAAATCCTGGGGTCATTCAGAGTGTTGCGTTTGTCGTTGCGCCGGACGTCATTGCTGCTGAATCGAAAACGATCCGGTTTGATCCGGGCCATAGAACAATCCGCCACCTTCCTCGATGCCTTGGACAATAATGCCGGCGAGCGGCGTTTCGGCCTGGGTCACCGGATGGAAAAAACTTCCGCTTACGCCGCCGGTGATTCGGTCGATGCTGAGCGTCAGGGATGGCGGCCCCGTCAGCGTGGTAAAATTATTTTCTTCGTCGAGCATCACTCGAAACGTGAGCGGCCTCTGGAGACTGCCGCCTTGAATGATCACGGTGCCATTTGTCCAGTTCAGCGCACGCTGTCCCGCCGGCGTGCTCACGAACGGAGCGCCGCGCAACTGGGCGGAACTCGTGAAGCCGGTGGGATAATAAGCGCTCGCCAAATTGGCCGGCTTGAACCAATAGACGTTGCCGGAAAAAATACCCGAGGCGTTCGTGTCGAACTGCGACCATCCCAGAATCGAGCCGCTATTTTGGTGCAGCGGCGAGAAGACCGGCCAGCGATCCTGGCCCACCAACTGGCTTTTCTGCGAGAACGTGGTGCCCTCGCCCAGCGTTCCGCTGAGAACGATTTTTCCCGACGTGGCCATCTTCATTGTGCCGAAGCCCTGGCCGCCGGGATTGACTGCCGCGTTCGCTCCGCCAGAAATCAGGAACGTGTAATTGCCCGCCGGAGCTATTTGATTCGTGCGCGCACGCCGCTCCACCCGATACGCTTCGAGGGCGGAAATGGTGCCGCCGATGAACGCGACGCCCGCCAGCCGGCGCGGCGATTCCGTGATGTCCAGCCGCAACGTCATGCTCACGTTCTGCCCGAGCATGGTTCCTTGCAGACCCAATTGCCCGGTTTTGTCGAGGCCGCCGTCGAACACATATTTGCCGCCGCGATACCAGATGTTGCCGCGATGCCGGCGGCTCCCTTTGATGTGGGTCGTGAAAACGCCCGAGCTGTCCTGGCTCGGCTGATTGGTGGCAATGAACAAACCGGTGTAGGTGCCCTGCCCTTTGGGCAGCGGAAAAATTTTGAACGTCGCCGTCAGCGTCATGTTGGTCTGCATGCGGAACGTGAGTTCCTCGCTCGAAGAACTGAGCGTGCCGGACCAGCCGCTGAAAAACGAACCTTTGCCCGGCGTCGCCTTGACCGTGTAAACCTGCCCAACCTCCAACGGCTGCCCATTCGTGAGGCCAGTCAGGGAGCCATTGCCTTTCGTTTCCAACGTCAGCGGCAAGAGTGACAACTGCACCAGGCGATGCTCCACGAGCGGAGAAACATTTCCAAAACGATCCACGCTTTGAACGAACACGTAATTGGTGCCGGACCGCAGGCTCAGCGTCGCCGACCAGTTCGTCGTGCCTATCGCCACGCGCGGCGTCGTGTCCCCGAAGAAATAAATCACTCGCGCCAAACCGCGATCGTCCGACGCTGTGCCCGAGAGCGTGACCGTCGTGTTCGTCACCACGGCGTCCGGCGCTGGATTCGTAATCGTCACCGTGGGAGGCGTCGTGTCCGCCTCGATTCCACTCAACTCCGTCACAGTAACGTAAAAGAGCTGGCGATTCTCGGGAATCGCGATGTTGGTGAAGCTCACCGGCAATTCCGAAAACGCCGACCACGTCGGGCCGTAGAAGCTCGTCATGTCCACAATGCCGTTGCTCTTCGAGAGCGCGTTGAATGTCGTCAACACATTGGTACCCGACATCAGGTTTGTGGAAGGCAGCACGCGACCGAAGACGGTGAAGCCGCCATTTTGCGAATCGAGGTTCGTCGAATTGTTGGCGAGATTGAAAAACCACTCTGAGCTGGCGGAGTTTGCGTTGTTGCCCAGCTTGGCCATGGCGATCGTGCCGAAGAAATTGCTGCGCCGGGGACCAACGGCGAATTCGTTTGTGATCATGCCCAGGTTCGGCACTTCGTTGTAGAGCGAAAACGGCGCGCTGCTCGTCGGATTCAAGCTGGTGTAGCCGCCGCTCTGCAACACGAACCTTGGCGCCAGGCGATGCGCGATCACCTGGTTGTACGAGCCGTTGCGAACGTAGAGCAGGAAGTTGCGCACAGTCTGCGGCTTGTCCGAATCGAACAACTCCACGTCCATGTCGCCTACTGGTCCTTCGCCCGTCGAGAAATGAAAGCGCACGATGCTGTTGGTCACGGATTGACTGGGCAGCTCGTAGCGAATCGTTCGCTGCGCCAACGGCGAAACATTTCCAGACGTGTCCACGCTCTGCACCGAAATGACGTTCGTGCCCAAACTCAGCGTCGCGGTTGCCGTCCAAATATTTGTGCCGGTCGCCACTCGCGGCGTCGCATCGCCAAAGAAATAGAGCACGCGCGCCAGCCCGCGATTGTCCGACGCCGTGCCCGTCAGAGTGAGCGTGGCATTGGTTACGACCTGGTCCTGCGCGGGCGAGGAAATGGCGACCGCCGGCGCATTCGTGTCCTCGGTCAACCCGTTCAACTCCGTCACCGTCACGTAAAAAAGCTGCCGGCTTTGCGGGATGGCGTAGCCGCTGTAGTTGACCGGCAGATCGG
>DATHKK010000545.1:0-3939 GCA_035489355.1 Candidatus Limnocylindria bacterium | reverse complement strand
TCGCCCGTTTCATCGCTTGTCGATGAGCGCTTCAGCCTTCGCGAGCAGCTTCGACGAAGGAAGTCCGAGTGCTGGCGAGAATGCAGCGATATTTTTGAGAGTGAGGTTGCGTTCGCCGCGCTCTACGCTCCCGACATACGTGCGGTGGACATGAGCGATTTCTGCGAAGACATCCTGAGAAATACCATTGCGTTCCCGTTCGTGCCGCACTGCCTGGCCGAACGCTCGCACGAGCTTGTCGCCTGATTCCCATGCTAATTTGTAGCGACAGACTATGAGTAGAGGACTGGTGCAATGCGGAACGGGCTCTACGGGTGCCTCTAGCTTACGCGCTGGTCGTCCATTGCGGCCAAATCACTGTTGGCATCCGCGTCGTGTCCATGTCATCCATTTGCCGATGGCGGCGGCGCTAAGAGGAAGTCCGCGATCTACCCGATCTGCTGCAGAACAAGTCAGCGCTTGAGGGCGACGTCGAACGGCGCGCCAGTCTTTGCGCGGGTGACGTCCACCGTAACGCCAGGATGCAATTCAATGAGAACGAGGCCGCCGCCTTGTTTCACCTCGAACACGCATAGATCGGTGATGATGAGGTTGACGACTCCCAAGCCAGTGATGGGCAGCGTGCATTGTTTCAAAATTTTTGGGCTGCCGTCCTTCGAGGTGTGCTCCATCACCGCGACGACACGCTTCACCCCGGCGACCAGGTCCATCGCGCCACCTGGTCCTTTGACCATCTTGCCGGGAATCATCCAGTTTGCGATGTCGCCTTTGTCCGTCACTTCGAACGCGCCGAGAATAGCAAGATCGATGTGGCCGCCACGAATCATCGTGAATGAGTCGGCGCTGGAGAAAAAGGCCGAGCCAGGCATCGTCGTGATGGTTTGTTTGCCGGCGTTGATCAAGTCGGCGTCCACTTCATCCTCAGTTGGGAACGGGCCGATGCCAAGCAGGCCATTCTCGGACTGCAACGTAACGTTCATGCCTTCGGGGATGTAGTTCGCCACCAGCGTCGGGATGCCGATGCCGAGATTGACGTAGTAACCGTCGCGCAACTCCTGCGCAGCGCGCTTCGCCATCAACTCGCGGATCGGATTTTCTTTTTTTGCGGCCGTGCTGCCTTGTACGGTGCGGAACTCAATCCGTTTTTCGTACTTTTCTCCCTGGATGATGCGGTCGACGAAAATGCCCGGCGTGTGGATCTGGTCGGGATCAAGCTCGCCAATCTCGACGAGTTGCTCCACCTCAGCGACGCAGACTTTGCCGCAGCTGGCGATCATCGGATTAAAGTTCCGTGAGGTTTTCCGGAAAATGAGGTTGCCGGACTTGTCGCCCTTCCACGCCTTCACGAGCGAAAGCTCGGCCGTGATGCCGGGTTCGAGCACGTATTCCTTGCCGTCGAAAACTTTGGTTTCCTTGCCCTCAGTCAGTTTAGTGCCAAAGCCGGTGCGTGTGTAGAATCCCGGGATCCCCGCGCCACCCGCACGCAACCGCTCCGCGAGCGTGCCCTGGGGAATGAGCTCGAGTTCAAGTTCACCCGACAACACCTGACGCTCGAACTCCTTGTTCTCGCCAACGTACGAGGCCAGGACTTTTTTCACCTGCCGCGTGGTGAGCAGAACTCCCATTCCGAAACCATCGACGCCAGCGTTGTTGCCGACAATGGTCAGGCCCTTCACGCCGTTGTCGCGCAACGCCGCGATCAGATTTTCCGGAATGCCGCACAGCCCGAACCCGCCCGCAGCGATCGTCATGTTGTCGTGAAGCAGGCCGTTAAGCGCGGCGGTGGCGTTAGGATAAACTTTGCTCATGTCGAGGAAATTTGAATCACGATTACACGAATAACATGGACGAATCGCCGCGAAATTGAAACTCGCTCACACAGTTAATTTTGCTGTCATTCCGAGCGAAGTCGAGGGCTGAAGGCACATACCATGGGCCGTTCGCTAGGTTAATAGAATGAACGCTATTAACCTGGCAATCCCGTGATGAAACCGTTGAGTAACGCGGCGGGATTCTCCACTCTGCGGAGTTTACCCTGAGCGAACGAGCGAGTCGAAGGGGCAAGGCTCAGAACGACGGGGAGTGGGGTTGCCCCTGACGAATTCATCGGCAGATTGAAATTGCAACTTTCCATGAAGACAACGCTTGCTCATCAACTCGCCAACTATTCCTCCTCATTCCGGTTTGAAGATCTTTCCAAAGAAGTCGTGCACGAAGTAAAGCGGCGTGTTATTGACTCGCTGGGCTGCGCACTCGGCGCATGGAATGAAGAGCCGTGTGCGATCGCGCGAAAAGTCGCATCCGATTTTTCAGCGAAACACGGAGCAACAATCCTTGGCACCAATCACAAGGCGCCGACCGACTGGACGGCATTCGCCAACGGCTGTTGCATTCGTTATTTCGATTACAATGACACCTATCTTTCAAAAGAACCGGCGCATCCGAGCGACAATATTGCCGCGGCGCTGGCCGCGGCGGAAAGCGTAGATGCAAATGGGCAGGAATTGATCGCCGCGATCGCACTTGCCTATGAAGTCCAGTGCCGGTTTTGCGACGCGGCCAGTATTCGCGCACGCGGGTGGGACCACGTGACTTACGGCGCGTTCTCCACGGCGCTTGCGTGCGCGCGCTTGATGAAACTTGATCCGGAAAAGACGCGCCACGCGGTGAACATTGCTGGTGTCGCGTGCGCAGCCATGAGGCAGGCACGTGTGGGCGAACTATCGCACTGGAAAGGCGTGGCATTCGCAGACGCCGCCCGGCGAGGCGTTTACTCGGCCCTGCTCGCACGGGCGGGGATGACCGGTCCCGCGCCGATTTTCGAGGGACAAATGGGGTTCGAGAAGGAACTTGGCGTGTCGTTAGGCAACGTGGGCGAAAAATTCAAAGGCGCGCCGCAAATGATTTTGAATACGAGCATCAAGTATTGGCCGGCCGAATATCACAGCCAAAGCGCCATTGAAGCGGCGCTCTCATTGCGAAAAGAAATTGGCGATCCTGCAAAGGCAAAGTCGATGACGATTGAGAGCCACGATGCTTCAGTAGACATCATCGGGAGTGAGCCGGAAAAATGGAAACCCGAGACGCGCGAAACAGCTGATCACAGTCTGCCGTACATTACCGCCATAGCGTTGATCGATGGCGAAATCACGGACAAGCAATTCGCTCGTGAACGTTTCGCACACCCCGAAGTCTGGAAATTTTTGGAGAACGTAAAAGTCGCCCGCCATGGCGAACTGAGTGGCATGTACCCAGAGGCGGTCGCCAATATCGTTCATATCGATCTTGTGGACGGGAAACGGCTGACAAAGCGCGTGGATTATCCAATAGGACACGCGAAAAATCCGCTGAAGGATTCAGAAGTCGAAGAGAAGTTCTTTGGGCTCGTTGAGCCGGCGATTGGTCAAAAACTCGCGAAAAAGATTGTCGATCTGGCGTGGAAGCTGGACTCAGCCGCCAATATTGATGAACTGATGAAAGCGTTAGAGATGCCGCAGAAATAGCAAGGGAGTGTCGCGACTTCGCTCGACATGACAAAGAGAAGCAAACCGGCGCGATTGCGTGAATTGATTGGACAAGGCTGCATCATGCTGCCCGGTGTGCCGAACGCGGCGATAGCGCGGCAGGTGGAGCGTGCCGGCTTTGACGCGGTGTACATCAGCGGCGCGGGAATGGCGAACGCGACTGCCGGCGTCCCGGACATCGGGTTGTTGTCGATGACGGAAGTCGTCAGGCTTGCCGGGTATGTTGCGAATGCGGTGACAATTCCGGCAATCGTCGATGCGGACACCGGCTTTGGTGGCGCGGAGAATGTCGCACGCACCATTCGCGAACTGGAAAAGGCAGGCCTGGCCGGCTGTCACATCGAAGATCAGGAATTTCCCAAACGCTGCGGACATCTTGCCGGCAAATCGGTTATCGATGTTGATGAGATGACTG
>DATHKK010000544.1:0-4850 GCA_035489355.1 Candidatus Limnocylindria bacterium | reverse complement strand
AAACATGGTCGCCCAGCGCATCGTAAGAACCGCGCTTCAAGACAAACGCCGGCTTGGGCTGCGGCATTTCCTGCATCGTCATGATTTCAGAAATGGGGTTAATGAACTTTCGCTGTTCGTCGCGCGCGGCCTGAAGTTCGTTCGCCACGGTGCGCGACGGTTCGTAATCTGTGGCGAAGAAGTAATCGAACCACGCGGCGCGCTCTGCCGCTGAAAGTTGGCTCGCCGTGTTCGTGAAACCGCTGCGTCCCGCCACACGCGCCACTTCGATCGAGGTCAACGCACGGTGGTAGAGTTGCAATTCATCCACGCGCCCACCCTTAAAACCGTTGTCGCGAAAGCGGTAGCCCAGCGCCAATTCCGGCTCGTCGCCGTACGTAATATCCTTCCACAAGCCGTCGCGGATGACTTCCACGTCCGCGCGCTCGCCATTGATGAACACGTTCACACCGCGCGCTCTGCTCGAACCATCGTACGTCACCGCGACGTGCGTCCATTCGTTTGTAATCACCTTGGCACGACTCGTGACCTTCAACGAATTGCCCGGCCACATGTGGTGCAACCCGAAGGCGACACGGCCTTCTTCGAGCAACAATTCGTAACCACGGCTGCCCGCGTCGATGGGCGCTTTGCTGTGGTGCAGAACGACGGAACGCGGCGCGTGCGTCGGAGTTTGCAGCCAGAGCGACAGCGTGAACGCGTCCGCGCGATTAAAGTGGCCCACCTTGCCGAACGTGAATCCATTCTCGCCGCTCAGTTCGACGGCTTGCCCAAACTTTCCAGCTACGAGCTTCGGACCTTCCTGGGCTTTCGCGGAGTTCGTGCCCGCGAAATTGGCGACACGATTGGAAACCATTTCGTCAAAGGCATAGCGCGCAACCAATCCATCGATCGTCGTCAGCGTCAGAACACCTTGATTGGTTTGCGCTCTCGCGGCCAACCACCGCTCAAATTCGGGCTTCGCACTTTCCCGAAGCACAGCCAGTTCCTGTTCCTTCGCGGCGATCCTGGTTTTCAGCGCGGACAACTTCGCGTCCTGCTCCTCCGTGGAAAGCAACAGCGTCGGCACGGGGGCCGAGTCCGTGAAATAACTCGTCTGCCCCGACTCATCGATGTTCTGGAAAAATGACGAGAGCGAATAAAAATCGTGCTGCGTGAGCGGATCGTATTTGTGGTCGTGGCAGCGCGTGCATTCCATCGTCAGGCCGAGAAACGCCGTGCCGAAAGTGTTCACGCGGTCCACGACGTAGGCGACGCGAAACTCTTCTTCGACGATGCCGCCTTCCTCGTTCTGATTGTGCAGGCGATTGAATGCCGTCGCGAGGCGCTGCTCTTTGGTCGCGTTCGGCAGCAAGTCGCCCGCGAGTTGCCACGTGACGAACTGATCGAACGGCAAATTTTCGTTGAACGCTTTAATCACCCAATCGCGATATGGCCACACGGGGCGGAATCGATCCATCTGATAACCATGCGTGTCCGCGAAGCGCGCGAGGTCCAGCCACTCGCTGGCCATGCGTTCGCCAAAACGTGGCGATGCGAGCAATCGATCGACAAACTTCGCGTGCGCGTCGGTGGATTTATCCGCGAGAAAGTCATCCAGTTGTTTCAAGGTTGGTGGCAAGCCAGTCAGATCAAAACTGACACGCCGCAACCACGTTTCCTTCGGAGCCTCGCGGCTGGGGGCAAGTCCTTCTTTCTTCAGCCGCGCGAGGATGAACGCATCGACCGGATTTCTAATTTGTGATTTCGCGTTCGCGTCCCCGGGAACCGCGGGTCGAAGCGGCGGCCCAAAAGCCCAGTGCTGGCCCCATTTGGCCCCTTCATCGATCCAGCGCTTCAACGTTTCGATCTGCTTCGACGTGAGCGAACGGTTCGAGTCCGGCGGCGGCATCTGGTCGTCGAGATTGGTCGTGGTGATGCGGTCGACCAATTCGCTCGCGCTGCTTTTTCCCTGAACGATGATGGGATCTTTCGTGCGCAGCGCGCTTTCCTTCGTGTCGAGGCGCAGCTTGGCCTTGCGCGATGGTTCATCGGGCCCGTGACAGTGATAACACTTGTCCGAAAGAATTGGCAGCACGTCGCGGGCATAGTCCACGCTGGCGCTGTCCGCGCGCGACAGAGCCATCACGAACAATGCCGCAATAGAAAAGACAAGTTTCATCCGCTGGTGTTTTGAGCGCGCACGATACATCGGACGCACTGGCGGAGCAATGCGCTCAATTCGAAACGATGGCGATTGGAAGTAGGGCAGTGAAAGGTAGGGCGCGTCTGTCCCAGCGCGCCAGGCCACGCGGTGAGATAAAGCTACTTTTTGATTCGACGCCTGCGCCCGGCGCGCTGGGACAGACGCGCCCTACCTAAGCGCCACAGCAAAGTGCCCGCCAGTTTCACCGTAAGCGCACTCGATACGAACCAGACACACCAAAGAAAAAGCGCCGGCACGAACGCATAACGCACCGGCGCTTTCGCGGAGGAGGAACCGTGTCAGTGCAATTGAATGTTGCCGCACGCCACGCGCTTGCCGGCATTGCCGGGCGTCGGCGTCTGCGATTTCAAATCGTCGGGATTCGCGTGAACGATCACGCCTCGACCGATGATGGAGTTCGGCCCGTCGAAGCTGATATGGGAATCAACCGTCTCGAACGTGGCCTCGCCGGACGCGTCGGCCGTGATGTTGCCAAAGTCGCCCGCGTGCCGCTCCACGTCATTCGGTCCGCCGTGCTTCATGCTCGTGGGATTGAAATGTCCGCCTGCGGAACTGGCATCTGGCGCGGAGCAATCGCCCTTATCGTGAACGTGAAAACCATGCAGACCCGGCGTCAGCCCGCTCACCTTGGCCACTACGCGGATGCCTTTCGGAGTTTCATAAAAGTGGACCGTCCCGCGCACGTTGCTGCCCGAAGCTGGACTTAGTTCCGCCATCGCATGCCGGCCATGATGATCCATTGACTTGCAACCGGCGAGGACGAGTGCGCTCGTGATGATGGTTGTCGTGATAATTCCCTGAATGCCCTTGTTCATAAATCTCCTTGGTTGTGACCTGCCGAGGTTTATGGCCTAAAAGTTTTCATCGCGCAACTGCTGGATCTCGGAAAATGCTTTGGGGAAACGTAGCCCGATTGTTGAATGGGCGCGCGAGGTGCATCTGGCTGGAAAGTGGAAACCATTTTCGTGGACGCCGAAGGCTGATTCCGCGAAATTTCGTCATCGCAATCACCATGAGAAACTGGACTCGTTTGATTCAAGCTGTGATCCTGGGCGCTGGAACCTGGAGCATCTCTTTGCACGCTGTGGAAATTATCGCTCATCGCGGCGCTTCTTTTGACGCGCCGGAAAATTCGTTGTCCGCCATGAAGCTGGCGTGGAAACAAGGCGCCGACGGCATCGAGGTTGATATTCATCTTTCCAAAGATGGCCACATCGTCGTTATGCACGACTTCGACACGAAGCGGCTCGGCGGCGTGACCAATAAGGTCGTGACACGCACGTGGGATGAACTGAAGGAAACCGACGTCGGCCAATGGAAAGGTCAGGCGTGGACCGGAGAAAAAATCCCGACGCTCGACTCGATCCTGGCCATGGTCCCCGACGGGAAGTGCGTTCTCATCGAGATCAAAGTTCACGCGGAAATTTTGCCCGCGCTTGCCGAGGCCATGAAGGCGTCCGGCAAGAAGCCGGAACAGTTGCGCATCATCACCTTTCACTACGACACGGCGAAGGCCGCCAAGGAACGCTTCCCGAAGCACGAGGTCTATTGGCTTTCCAGCGCGAAGGACAAGAAGACGGACAAGCTGCCCGACATCGATGAATTGGTGCGACAGGCCAAGGACGCCGGCCTCGATGGTCTGGACCTGGAATGGAAATTCCCGATCGATGCCGCGTTCGTGAAAAAGATCCACGACGCCGGATTGAAGTTGCATGCATGGACGGTGGACGACCCTGAAATAGCCTCCGCTCTGGCCGCCGCTGGTGTGGATGGCATCACGACGAACCGTCCCGAGTTTCTGCGCGCGCAGTTGAAGAAGTAGAACCTTCTTCAAGCAAGCTGGCGCGGTGCTGCATCCCAGTGCTTTTCATGACCCACAATTCCGGCTTATCGTTCATCGCATCCCAACGGGATTCCATCCATTAGTACCGGGTTGGCGTGAGATCATTTTTTCCGAACTGCATGGATACGGATAAGTCGGGACGATGCGGACTTCACAGAAGCCAACGAAGGGAACAAAGGTTCGGCCGGGACATTTCCAAATGCCGGGAATCGTTTTTCCGGCTTCGTTTCCTTTGTCGCTTTTGTTTCTGCTGTTCGTTTCTACTAAGCGCGTTGCCGCACTGTTCTTCCCAAAATGCGATCCAGCGAATCGCTTGTCTGGTAAATCAGCGCTTCGGGATAATGCGGATAGGGATGGAAATATTCGAAGGTGACGTAGCCGCGGTAGCCAGTCGCTTCGAGCGCGTCCATCACCGCGGGCCAGTTCGTCGTGCCATCGAGCAGGGGACGAAATGTTTCCAGCGAGTAGTCCGTGCCCTTCTTCGTAAATTCCTTGAAGTGAATGTTCTGGATGCGCTTGCCCATCACCAGCACCCAATGCTCGGCGAACTGAAACATGGAAATGTTCCCCGTGTCGAAATGAACGCGGACGTGCTCGCTCTGAAAACCGTCCACGAACACGTTCATCTCCATCGGGGTCATGAGGTAGCCGTTGAAGAAGATGTTTTCGATGTTGAGGAACACTTTCAGTTTCGCGGCGCTCTTCTCGAGCGTGGCCACGGCTTCGCGCGCGCGTTTATCGCAAACATCATTGGGCACCGGCTCGTGATCGGTGCGCCAGGGAATGTGGACCGCGCCCGGA
>DATHKK010000543.1:0-2531 GCA_035489355.1 Candidatus Limnocylindria bacterium | reverse complement strand
TCGGTGGCGTTCGACAGCAGAATCTGCAATGAACTGGCGCGCGTCATGGCACCGGCTGGACTGCGCGACTCCATTCTCGCGGAACGGAAAATCATTCGTCCTATCCCGTGGTGGAACCGCCGCATGGGACGTCCACAGATGGCTGCAGCCGCCGCGGTACTGCTGGCCGGACTGATCGTTTCCCTATGGTTCAGCCAGCGGCCTGCGACTTTCGCGGAATTCCGTCGCGAGATTGCCGATCAATCCTGGGGTTCCGCGCCGCATGTGGAGGCGAAGGCAGCCGACCTGAAAGATGTGCGCAATTTTCTCGTCTCGATGAACGTGGAAACCAATTTCACGATCCCGTCCGTGCTCGCCCAATCCGCCGTGCATGGCTGCACGCTCATCAAATGGCGCGGGCACAAGGTCCCGGTCATTTGCTTCCATTCCGAAGGCCAGCATCTTCACCTTGTCGTCGTGGACCGGCATCTGTTTCCGGACGCGCCGGCCCACGTTCCGCAAACCGATCAATGGCAGTCGTGGCGCACGGCGAGCTGGTCCAAGGATGATCACGCCTACGTGCTCACCGGCTTGAACACGACCTCGTTCGTGAAAAAATTCCGCAGGGAGAAGCGTTGGGATTGGGAAGGTTGAATCACCTCGCGCTCTCGTTAAAATAAACCTTCACGTTCTTCGTGGCGCGTCCGGCGGCGACGATGTCGAGCTTGCCGTCACCATTTAGATCCGCGAGGCAGAGATCTTCGCAGGCCATTCCGTTGTCATCCACCAGAGTGGTGCGCCATTCTTTCAAATCATCCGCGAGCGGCGTGTAGAACTTGATGCCGACTTTCGCTTTGCCGCTCATCGCGCGCCAACCGGCTACGATTTGATCGCGACCGAGACCGAGCAAATCGCCGCACGCCAATGCGTGGCCGTCCACGAGCGAAGAATCGAGCACGCGGCGTGTCCAGAGCACCTTCAGGTTGGCGAGTTCGCGAGAAGTAAACAACGTCACGTTCGTCCCGTGCATTGGCTCGATGGCAGCGACAAATCGATTCGACGCGTGAGAATTCCCACTGCGCACTTCGCCGATGCCACCGATGTCATTGGTTGCAAGCTGCTTCACGACAACTTGCGCGAGCAAACGGTCGATTTGAAAGATGCCTTCCTTGCTCGCAATCAGAATGGCGCGTCCCGGCCCAATGGGATCGAAGTTGTGCGTCTTATGCCATTGCTTCGTAATGACATTTGTTTCCCACGGCTGTCGCGGATCAGTGGGTTCGCGGTAGGTCATGATCGGTACGCCCTCGCCTTCACCGTTCTTGTTGCCGTAGCCGTGCAGCGGAACAGAGAGCAACTCGAACCCGCCGCGAGGCGATTCCACCCAGCGCATCCGATGAATCGTCGGCACGTGCGGCAGCGCAATAGCTTCCCACTTCTGCGTGCGGTCTGCCGGCGCCACAAGATAGAAGACCGCGCCGCTGCCGATCGTATCGCCAGGATTCCATCCGCCGCCTACCGCGATCTCCGCCTTGCCATCTCCATCGATGTCGCGCGCGGTGATGCAGACGTTGTCGAGCTTGGTCAGATTCTCGGCGAGAATGAACTTTTCCCAATTCGGGTTCCGGTACCAGACAAATTGCTTTTGGTCGGCGAGCACAATGTCCGGCTTGCCATCGCCATCCACGTCCGCCGTCGCAACGCCGTAGCCGATTTGAATTTTGTCGTCGATGGTCACGGCGCGAAACTTCGGTTCCGGCACATCGGCTGCGAAACAAATGGCTGTCCCCGCTGCGGCTACCGCGACAATTCTGAATGTCATAAATCTCTCCTCGTTGGTGTTCGAAGGTGATGCTGTTCCGAATCGCCGCGGCCTTCGAGCAGAAAGATGCATTTGCGTGATAACGGCCGACGCACGAATTCCCGGCAACTTGCCCGACAGGCAGCTCAACAATCGCATCAGTTACCAGTCCCTTATTGCCAACAACCAACGCGCTCTCTAAAGTTTGAAAGCTTAGAAACCGTTACAGAACGATGCGTAGTGTGTTAACCCCTGCACGATCGCTCGCGATAGCTGCGATCCTTGCCGCCTCGGCCCTGCTGACCTGGGCCGGCGAACTGTCCCCCGAAAAAATCTACGCCCAAACTCTTCCCTCGGTATTGACTCTGCGCGTCGAGAGCAAAGGCGGAGAGCGGTATGTGGGCGCGGCGTTTCTGGCCGTGAAGGAAGGTTTCGCCGTCACCGCGTGGCACGTGATCTACGACGCGGCGAAGGTCACGGCGAAATTCTCTGATGGCACGAGTTGCGAGGTTCTGGGCTTTGTGGATTTCGATGAAACGAAAGACCTCGCGCTGATCCAGGTGGAATCCAAAGGCCGCGCGCTTTTGCCGCTGGACCAAGGCACGCCGTCGGTCGGTATGAAGACGTACGTGATTGGTTCGCCCAAGGGCTACGAGTTCAGCATCGGCGATGGCTTACTGAGCCAAATTCAAAACGTCGATGGTTTCAATCAGTACCAGGTGTCCTGCCCGTTTTCGCCCGGCAACTCTGG
>DATHKK010000542.1:0-2339 GCA_035489355.1 Candidatus Limnocylindria bacterium | reverse complement strand
TCCGCAGGAGAACCGCGAAGATTTTCAGAATGCCCACGCGTCAAGGCGCGTCAGACTTTGCCATGCACATCCAAAGAATTCCTCGCCGTACGTTTCTGAAGAGCACCGCCGTGGCCGCTGCGGCGCTCAGCTTTCCCTTTGTGTCCGCGCGTAACGTGCTCGGCGCGAACAACAAGTTGAACATCGCGGCGATTGGCGCCGGAGGGAAAGGCGCGGTCGATGTCGCGGGCTGCGACGCGGAAAACATCTTCGCCTTGTGCGACGTGGACGAGAACAACGCCGCCGCCACGTACAAAAAATATCCGAACGCCAAACGCTTCAAAGATTTTCGCACCATGCTCGACAAGGAGAAGAGCATTGACGCCGTGACGATTTCCACGCCTGACCACATGCACTTTCCCGCGGCGATGTGGGCGATGAGATTGAAGAAACACGTTTACCTCCAAAAGCCGCTCACCCACACGGTGGACGAAGCGCGCCGCCTGACCGAGGCCGCGCGCAAATACGGAGTTGCCACGCAGATGGGCAATCAGGGGCACTCCGACAAAGGACTTCGCCGCAACGTGGAACTGGTGCAGGCCGGCGTGCTCGGCCACGTGCGCGAGGCACATTGCTGGACGGACCGCCCTATCTGGCCGCAAGGCGTGAATCGTCCATCGGCCACGCCGCCTCCGCCCGGGACGCTGGATTGGGATCTGTGGCTGGGCGTCGCGCCGAAGCGGCCTTACTCGCCCGATTACGTGCCCTTCAAGTGGCGCGGCTTTTGGGATTTCGGCACCGGCGCGCTCGGCGACATGGGCTGTCATGTCTATGACATGCCGTATTGGGCGTTGAACCTCGGCGCTCCCACGAGTGTGCTCGCCGAGCAGGAAGGCATGACGAAAGAATCGCCGCCAAAATCTTCCACCGTCAGTTATGAATTTCCGCAGCGCGGCAACCTGGTTCCTGCGAGATTCGTTTGGTACGACGGCGGGCGGAAGCCGAGCGTCGATCTTGTGAAGGGCAAGAAGCTTCCCGGCAATGGCGTCATTCTCGTGGGAACGAAGGACACGCTTTTCGTGCCGAGCTATTGGGGTAAAGGCGAGTTCCTCTCCGGCGCGAAGTACGAAGATTTTGCGAGCGTGGTCGAGACGCTGCCGAAGAAAGACAACTGGGACCGCTGTCATTACGAGGAATGGATCGCGGCGTGCAAAGGCGGACCAAACGCTTATTCCAACTTCGACAACTCCGGGCCGCTCACCGAGATGATCCTGCTGGGCAACATCGCCATTCGCGCCGGGCACAAGATCGAGTGGGACGCGAAAAAGTTGAAGGTCACCAACGACAAGGAAGCCAATCGCCTGCTCCGCAAAGATTACCGCAGAGGCTGGGGCGTCTAATCTGCATTTCTGAGCGGGAGTTCCGGGCCTTTCCGAACGCGCCAGCCCATTGGCGCGCCAACCTTGGGCTAATGGATGGAATCCCGTTGGGATTCAACGGCCGAATTCCCAAAAGGCATTACCGCTAAGAGGCCCCGCAAAACAGCTTGCCGCCGAGTCTCTACCCGCGTACGACGAACAGATGAACCGCCGCCAATTTCTCCAGAGCAGCGCTGCCGCGTCTTTCGCCATCGCCGCCGCACCCAGCTTTGCCGCTGAATTCACCGACATGAAGAAACGCGTCGGACTCATTGGCACAGGCTGGTACGGGAAAATTGATCTGCTCCGACTGATTCAAGTCGCACCCGTCGAGGTCGTCTCGCTGTGCGACGTGGACAAAAAAATGTTGAGCGACGCCGCCGACCTGGTGGCTTCGCGCCAGAAATCGGGCAAGAAACCGCGTACTTACTCCGACTTTCGCGAGATGCTCAAGGAGAAAGACCTCGACATCGTGCTCGTCGGCACGCCAGACCATTGGCACGCGCTGACGATGATCGAGGCGGTGAAGTCGGGAGCGGACGTCTATTGCCAGAAGCCGACCAGCGTCGATGTCGCCGAGAGCCAGGCCATGCTCGCCGCCGCGCGCAAGTACAACCGCGTGGTGCAAATCGGCACGCAGCGCCGCAGCACCCCGCACCTCATCGAGGCTCGCGATAAAGTGATCAAGACCGGATTGCTCGGAAAAATTTCGCACGTGGAAATCTGTTGCTACTACCACATGCGCTCACGCGACGCTTCGCCGGCTTTGGGAATGCCGCCGGAGAATCTCGATTACGAAATGTGGGCTGGTCCTGCGCCGATGCGGCCCTTCCACAAAGTCATGCACCCGCGCGGTTGGCGCGCCTTCATGGAATACGGCAACGGCATCGTGGGCGACATGTGTGTGCACATGCTGGACATGACGCGTTGGATGCTGGATCT
>DATHKK010000541.1:0-2079 GCA_035489355.1 Candidatus Limnocylindria bacterium | reverse complement strand
ACGCGCTGCAACTCGCCGTTGATGCGCAGGATGGGTGGGTTGCCGGACGATAGATGAACGTCAGAAGCTTTCTGCTCGAACATCAAATTGAAGAAGGCATCAATCTTGGCCATACGAGCAGTTACAGCGGCATGATGAATGAGGAACTTTACTGCGGATGGCGCGATAGGTTCAATGAACCCTCGCGAACGTGGCGTAACGGTCTGGCCAGCGAGGCGAAATCCCCCAAAACCAGCGCGCTCCTGACGGCACGACCATGAACCCACTCAGTCAACAGCTTCGCGAACAAATCCAGCGCCACGGTCCGCTCCCGTTTGCCGAGTTCATGGCGCAGGCGCTTTATCATCCGACGCGCGGCTACTACCACCGGACGCTCGAACAGATTGGCAAACGCGGTGATTTTTTCACCAGCGTCAGCGTGGGATCGTTCTTTGGTGAATTGCTGGCCTTTCAATTTGCGCGTTGGACGGAAGCGGGTCCCGTGCCGGGCGCGCTCTTTCAAATCGTGGAAGCCGGCGCGCATGACGGACAACTGGCGCGAGACATTCTGGACGCCATCGAAGATCAAGAGCCGACCATGTTCGCATCGCTGGAATACTGGATCATTGAACCATCCGCGACCCGGCAGGCTGCGCAACAAAGCACGCTGGCACGTTTCCATAATGTCCGCTGGTGGGAAAGTCTCACCGAAATCAAAGAGCGTGTTCACGGTGTGATTTTTTCCAACGAACTGCTTGATGCGATGCCAGTGCATCCTTTCGCATGGAATGCAGCGCAACGGCGTTGGGAAGAAATGGGCGTTACTTGGAACGGCGACGCCTTCGCGTGGACACGGCTGGAACGGCCGACAGTTCCGTCGCCAACATTTCCCGATGCCCTTCTCGATGTGCTTCCCAACGACTACATCGTGGAGGTCTCATCTGCCGCCCAACAGTGGTGGCGCGACGCAACTGCTGCGCTCGTGCAGGGCCGCCTCCTCGCTATTGATTACGGCGGCTCGCTAGAGGAATTGCTGTCACCCAGTCGCACTTCGGGAACGTTGCGGGCTTACTCGCAGCATCAAGTCAGCAGCGATGTCCTCGCCGACCCCGGGGGACAGGACATCACGGCGCACGTCAACTTTTTTGAGATTCAACGCGCCGGCGAAATGGCGGGTTTGAAAACCGACGCGTTCACCACTCAGGAACAATTTCTCACGGAGATCGCGCGCGGGCTTTGGACGCGGCGAGGCTCGTGGCCGCAGAACCAGGTGCGGCAGTTTCAAACGCTCACGCACCTGGAGCATCTGGGCCGCGTCTTTCGCGTGCTCATTCAGTCGCGGTAATTGGCCGGGCGGTCCTCACGCGCCAAGCGCCATCACGGACCGCGAGGGTCACGGCGCCCGATTCGCGGGTGAACAGCACGACTGCCCCGCTGCGCTGCAATCGTTCGCGCAAATCAGGCCCTGCACGGCGCGTGGCGGGAAAATCAGAATCGACGATGACGATTACCTTCGGACGCAGAACTTCAATCCACTCGCTGGCCAGCGGTTCTCTCGACGAAGGTAATCCAGCGATGATGATGTCGGCCCGCAGTTCTGGGTGCCGTGCGGCCAGCGTGTTTTGTCCCGCCTTGCCGAGATCGGAAGCGAGCAGAATGCCCACGCCGTCGAAGTTGCCGAGCGCGACGACGGCATTGTCTTCAGCCGACGCGAAGCGATCGGAACTCGCGGGGTGCAGGATGATCCACGGAGGAAACTTGAACCCGTTCGTTGCGCATTTCTCCAGTTTGGATTTCACCTCGAGTTCCGAGAGCGCCTCGCGATATTTCGGCGAACGCGATGAGACGGGCGCCGCGAACCCCCGCCGCACGGGAAAGATTTCATTGAGTCGTGATGCGCCGCCGATTTGCCGCGCGCTGCCGTATGTCAGCACGAAGTTGGCGAGATGATTGACTCCCTTGCCTTGGAGAAAAGGTTTTAACGTAAAATCAAACGCGCTCTCGCTGCCGCAATCGAAAAGCCAATCCCCTGCCCTCTGCGGCTCGACGAAAACAGCGTGACCGCCGCTCAAGGGCAGCGCGGTGATGCGGTCCCACGAT
>DATHKK010000540.1:0-2998 GCA_035489355.1 Candidatus Limnocylindria bacterium | reverse complement strand
CACGAGGCTTGAGCAACCTGTGCAGTGCCGGCGAAACTTCCGCGAATGCTTGATGGCATTCCAAGATCACGTTTCGCCTGCTCGACGATTTGCGTTGCCTCGCTTAACGAAACGCCTTGCGCAGTGTTAAAGGAGATTGTCACGCATGGAAACTGGCCCTGGTGATTGACTGAAAGCGGCGTGTTGTCCAACTGAAAATGTGCGATCGTGCTCAGTGGCACCTGGCTTCCGGAATTTGATTTGACGTAGATTTTGTCGAGCGAGCTCGGATCGAGCTGGAACTTCGGATCGACCTCGAGAATGACGTGATATTGATTCTGTTGCGTGTAAATGATCGAGACCTGCCGCTGGCCGAACGCGCTGTAAAGCGTGCTGTCAACTGCCTGCGGTTGAATGCCGAGGCGCGCGGCCGCGTCGCGATCGATTACGACGGTTTCCTGCAATCCGCGAAATTGCTGATCGCTCGTGGCGTCCTTGATCTGCGGATATTCGTGAAGCTTGTTCACGAGCTTGGGAGCCCACGAATTCAGCTCATCAATGTTTTGATCGGACAACGCATATTGGTATTGCGCTTTTGACGATCGTCCGCCGACACGAATGTCTTGATTTGCTGTGAGAAAAAGTTGCGCACCGGGAATTTTAGAAAGCTTTCCTCTCAGACGCGCGATAACTGTGCCCGCGTCATCTTTGCGTTCTCCTTTGCCCGAACCTTTCGGTTTCAAACTGATGAACATGCGGCCGTTGTTCAATGCTGAGCCGTTCCCGCCGCCGAAGAATGAGCCGACGGCCTGCACAGCGGGATCGGCGATGACAGTTCCCACGACCTGCTCTTGCTTTTCTTTCATCGCCTCAAAGGAAATGTCCTGCGCGGCCTCGGTCGTGCCCATCATTTGTCCCGTGTCCTGTTGCGGGAAAAATCCCTTCGGCACAACGAAGTAAAGGTAAACGGTCGCGATGATCACCAGCCCGGTGACAATGAGCATGGTGTATTCGTGTTTGAGGACCCACTTCAAACCGCGTTCGTAAAAATCGTGCATTGCGTTGAAACCGCGCTCGCTCAGTCGATCGATCACGCCGCGCTGTCGATGTCGCTCCTCGCTTTTCAAAAATCGGGCGCAGAGCATGGGCGTGAGCGTTAACGAAACGACGCCGGAAACGAGAATCGCCGCGCTCAACGTCACCGCGAATTCATGAAACAAGCGCCCGATCAGCCCGCTCATGAACAAAAGCGGAATGAAAACCGCGACGAGCGAGAGACTAATCGAAATGACGGTGAAACCAATCTGACGCGCGCCTTTCAACGCGGCTTGAAGCGGTGGCTCGCCCTTCTCAATGAAGCGCACGATGTTTTCGATCACGACAATCGCATCATCGACAACGAATCCGGTCGAAACCGTCAGCGCCATGAGCGAGAGGTTGTCGAGGCTGTAACTGCACAGCCACATCACGCCGAAGGTGCCCGCGAAGGCGAGCGGCATCGTAATACCGGAGATGAACGTCGGCCAGAACCGGCGCAAGAAGAGAAACATCACCATCACAACGAGCGCCATGGTGATGATGAGCGTCAGCTGCACATCGCGCACAGACGAGCGGATCGTGGTTGTGCGATCGCTCATTACATCGAGATGCACACTCGGTGGCAGCCAGGTGCGGAGTTGTGGAAGGATCGCGTGAATCTGGTCGGTCGTACGAACGACGTTCGCGTCCGGCTGTTTGAAAATGACTAACAAGACAGCGCGCTTGTTATTGAACAAGCCGGCCTGGTCGCGATTTGCCTGTGCATCGATTGCCGTGCCGACATCGCGTAAGGGCACGGCCGCGCCATTGTGGTGCGCGACGATGATCGGCTGATATTGGTCGGCCTGCGTTAGTTGGTCGTTGCTCGCGATGACGAAACTCTGCTCCGGACCGTCAAATGCACCCTTTGGCGAAAGGACATTCGCTTGCGAAAGCGTCGTGCGAATGTCTTCCATGCTCAGGCCCATCGAGGCGAGCGCAACCGGATTTATCTGAACGCGCACGGCGGAGTTCGCGCCGCCGCCGATGGTCACCTGGCTGACGCCTTCCACCTGGCTGATGCGCTGGCCGATGATTTGATCGGCGAGATTGTAAACTTGCGACAAGGGCAAAGCGTCCGACGTCATCGCAAGCACCATGACCGGCGCATCAGATGGATTGACTTTGCGATACGAGGGCGGCTGCGGCAATCCGGTGGGCAATTCCCCAGAAGCCGCATTGATTGCGCTCTGCACGTCGCGCGCCGCGCCGTTGATGTCGCGATTCAGATCGAATTGGATCGTGACGGACGAACCGCCTAACGAACTGACGGAAGTGATTTCAGATACGCCAGCGATTTGCGCAAAGCGGCGCTCGAGCGGCGCGGCGAGCGATGACGCTGCGGTCTGCGGATCGACACCCGGTTCCTGCGCGCTGACAGAAATGGTGGGAAAATCCACTTTCGGCAACGGCGCCACCGGCAAAAAATAATAGGCCACGGCGCCGAGCAACAGCACTCCCGCTGCCAGCAGGGATGTGCCGACTGGTCGACGAATGAATGGCTCGGAAATGTTCATGACTAAAATCCGAGTCGATCATCTTCACCGTTCACTCCAGCGAATTGCGGCTCGGGTTCGTGTTCCAGATCTGTCGACGTTCTTAACGGTAGCTCGGCTTGAGCAACCTCACCGCCGCGACGGCGTTCCTTCATCCAACGTCCAAACCGATCGAGATAAAGGTAAATCACGGGCGTCGTGTAGAGCGTGAGAAATTGTGAGAGCAACAATCCTCCGACGATGGAAATTCCGAGCGGGCGCCGCAGTTCGCTGCCAGTTCCAGTCTCGAGGGCAAGTGGCAATGCGCCCAACAATGCCGCCGCCGTTGTCATCATGATGGGCCGAAACCGCAGCAGACATGCTTGATAAATCGATTCCTCGGGCGACATCCCTTCGTTGCGTTCGGCTTCGAGCGCAAAATCGATCATCAAGATCGCGTTCTTTTT
>DATHKK010000539.1:0-2585 GCA_035489355.1 Candidatus Limnocylindria bacterium | reverse complement strand
TGGCTGTGTTGCAGGCTGAAATCCGGCGCGGGCAATCAGAATTGGGTGGCCCGCACGGGGCTCGCACTTTTCTCCGCCGTCGCGTGGGTCGCCATCGAGATGATCGTCGCAAGAATGTTCAGCGGTTTTCCGTGGAACTTGCTTGGCGCGTCGCAACAACGCCTCCTGCCACTGATTCAAATCGCATCCTGGACTGGCGTTTACGGCGTGGCTTTCCTCGTCGTCTGGTTTTCCGCCTCGCTGCTCAATGCTTTCGACGCTCTGCTCGCGCGTCCTTCCGCGCGCAACGTGTGGTTGAAGGAACTCACGCTCCCGATTTTCGTGTGCGCCGTGGTGTACGCATTTGGCCTGCACCGCATCGCCTCGGAACCCAAGTCGTCGCGCACGCTGCGCATCGCGCTGGTTCAACCAAGCATTCCGCAGACAATGGTGTGGGATCCTGCAGCATCTGAGGTGCGCTTCGCGGAACTGATGCGTCTGACCATCGCCGCGCTCACGAACAAACCCGACTTGCTGATCTGGCCCGAAGCGGCTGTTCCAAAAATGGTGCGCGACGATCGCTCGACTCAGGAGACGATTGCGCAACTTGCACGCACGAATGGCGTGTGGTTCATCATCGGTTCCGACGACTTCGACTTTCGCGGCACGAACGCCATTTACTTCAACAGCAGTTTTCTCGTCACGCCACGCGGCGAATTCATCAGCACTTATCGCAAGCGGCGCCTCGTCATCTTCGGCGAGTACGTGCCGCTGATCGACTGGCTCCCTTTCATCAAGTATCTCACGCCCATCACCGGAGGTTTCACGGCGGGCGAGAAGCCGGTCACGTTCGATCTCAATGGCCTCGGCGTGAAAACCTCCGTGCTCATTTGCTTCGAAGATGTTTTTCCGCACTACGCGCGCGAGCACGCGACGGACGAGATCGACTTTCTGGTCAACATCACCAACGACGGATGGTTCGGCGAGAGCGCGGCGCAATGGCAGCATGCCGCGAGCGCTGCCTTGCGCGCGGTGGAAAATGGCAAGCCGCTCGTGCGCTGCGCCAACAACGGCATCAGTTGCTGGATCGATCGCTTCGGCGGGATGAACGATGTGTTCTTCGATGGCTCGCGCGACGTTTATCGTGCTGGGTTCAAGATCGTCACGGTTTCGCTTCCACCTCCCGCCGCGTTATCGAAACGCACGTTCTACAATCGGCACGGCGATTGGTTCGGCTGGTCCTGCGTGGCTCTCACGGCCGCGATGTTGATCCCGGTTTGCAGGCGAAGAAGTTAATCGTAACTAGATGCTTTACCAAAGGGCCGCGCACTCCTAGCCTTGTCCCGCGTGCTCCCAAAGAAACCTGTCACCCTGGCGGAAATCGCGAAACGCGCGGGCGTGAGCGTGATGACCGTGTCGCGCGCCCTCCGCAAGCAATCCAACATCTCGCCGGACACGCAGAAAAAAATCCAGGACATCGCGGATCAACTGGGCTATCGCCCCAACCCGCTCGTGTCCGCGCTCATGACGTATCGCCGCGCGGCCAAGCCGGTGAAGTCGCACCTGAGCATTGGGTTCATCACGAACTTTCCGACGCGCGATGGCTGGAAAGTTTCCAAGCTCTACGAAAGTTTTTACGAAGGCGTTGCCGACTCGGCGGATCGTCATGGTTACGGCGTGGAAATTTTTTGGATACGCGAGCCGGGAATGACCTCCGAGCGCATGACCCAGATTCTTCTGACGCGCAGCATTCACGGCGTCGTCGTCGCTCCGCTGCCGGTGGCGCACGGCGAACTGGAACTGGGCTGGGAGAATTTTTCCGCCGTCACCCTGGGGTATTCGCTCACGAAGCCGTTGCTGCACCGCGCGGTGAATCACCAGTTTCGCTCGATGCGTACGGCCATGCGTGAACTGCGCGCGCTCGGCTATCAGCGGCTTGGCCTGGCGCTGCCCGCGAGCTTGAACGAACGCGTGGACCGGCAATGGGTCGCCAGCTTTCTCGTGGAGCAACTGGATAACGATCATTCGGTTCCGCTGTTCGTGCCCGATGACGAGAAGTGGAACTTTGAAAGTTTCCGCAAGTGGTTCGCCGCGCAACATCCAGACGCCGTGATCAGCCATGAGGAGGTCGTGCTGGACTGGCTGCGCAAACTGGGCGCGCACGTGCCGGATGAAGTGGGTTTCGTGCATTTGAATTGTGCGGACCAGAGCGGACAATTCGCGGGCATTTATCAGAACGGTCCGACGATTGGCGCCGTCGCCGTGGATTTCCTCATCGGCATGATTCAGCGCAACGAACGTGGCGTGCCCACGCTCCCGCACTCCGTGCTCGTCGAAGGCACGTGGATGGAAGGCAAAACCGTGCGGGCCAAAACTCCGGCCCACGTCAACGCGTGAGCCTAGGCAGCCTGGAGTTGCGGGTGGGTCAGCGGCTGCCCGACCGGCAGATCTTCTGGCAGCGGAGCGAATTCCTTGATCGCGTCCCAGAGCTTCGAAAAATCTTTGTTCACGTCACCGCTCAGGCAATCCGTGATGTCGCCTGACAGGTCTGGATGTTTGTCGATCACCTTTTTGAACGAGAAATTCGGATCATAGAACGCATAGAC
>DATHKK010000538.1:0-2347 GCA_035489355.1 Candidatus Limnocylindria bacterium | reverse complement strand
ATCGGGAGTCACCTGCAAACGGCGCGTCTTCACGAACGAGGTCTTGCCTATTTCCAAAGTGGTCAAGGTGAGCGATGAGCCATTGGGCGTCACCGTGGTCGCCACGCCCGGTTCTTCGGGATCGAAAATTTTCCCCGCGAGGTCCTCGAACGTCACCGAGCTGAACGCATCCACGTGGACCGCCAGCGCCGGCTGGTCCCTGACGAGCACCGAGGAGAGAGCGCTAGGAATTCCTTGCAGGCGAACGGTGACACCATTCGGAACGGAATTGCTCTCGAAACGGTTCCGCAGCCCATTGATGAACCACATGGTGGCGGCGTTAGCCTCGAAAACATTGCCGCGAAAAATATTGTCATCCGCCGTGGTGAGGAAAATGCCCGCGCCCGTGTTGTGATGAATATAGTTGTTCAGGAACGTGTTGCGTTTCGGCTTGCCGTTATCGCCGGGAAACGGCGCGTCCACCCCTTTGTAAAGATAGATCCCGAAGTTGACCGCCTCCGTGAATTCATTATCGACGATCAAATTGTCCGACGGCCCGACGCTCAGGCGCACACCGGCGTTGAAGTTCCCGATGCAAACGTTGCTGCGGACAACAGTGCGGTAAGTGTCGAAGATGGCGATGCCCGCGTCACCATTGTAGAGGCAGCGATTGTTTTCAATCAGTGAGTCGTCGCAGTAGCGGTGCAGCATGATCCCGTTTTGCGCGTTATTCCATGATATGTTGTCGCGGATGATCGTGTTGTTGCAGCGCTGGGAAGCGATGATGCCGTGAGCGCCGTTGTGGTGAACGTTGTTGCGCTCGATGACGAGGGAATCCGAATCGTCATGCGGGTCGAAACCGTAGCCGATGTTGTGGTCCAATTCATTGTCCATCATCTGCATGCCGTAAGCGCCGAAGGAATACATGCCGAAATAAAGATGATGCAGGCGGCTGCGCAGAATGTTCCCGTAAACATTGACCAGGCCGTAGAGATTGGTCAGCGCCCCATAGGGACGATCGGAGGGCAGCTTGGCTTCGAGAACTTTCCAGACCAGACCATACGCTTCGGCGTCGTGCGAGCCGAGGTAGCCCACATCGCTGTCGGTGATGTCCATGCGCGATTCGTTGGGTGTGACACCATCTTTATCGAGGGTCGAACGAATGCGGATGAACGCGCGGCTGTCGGTCTCGAGGTCCGGTCCGTTCACGGCGTCGTCCCATGAGGTAATGGCCGTGCTGCGCATGTCGATGTTCCCCCAGTCGGCGCTGATGTAAACGATGTCGTTCGATGCGCCGGTGTTGTTGCTCTTCATGCGCAGCAGATTGACATCGCCGCCGATCTTCGTGCCGTGCAGGTTCAGCCGGGCGCCCTTCTCGACCACGAGGTTGGCGCGCAGGTGCCAGACGCCCGGCGACACTTGCGTCAAGGGAGCACTGGGCAGCGCCGCCTTTAACTCGCTCAGGCTTTGGGAGCCTGGCCCCGTGATGTAAATGCGGGAACTGCTGGCCGCCCAATGGTTGCTCAGCCCAAAGGCCGCGGGAGCAAGGCCACAGAGCAACCAACAAATGAGATGCGTAAATCGAATCACAGTTCTGAATTGAGTTGGGAAACTCGCGGCGGCGATTCGCCGCCGCGAGCCGGCCCAAAATTCACTAGGCCTTGGACGGTTCTTTCAATTTGGCGTGGCCGTTGCCATTGCCATTCGACCGGCCGTTCTTCGGCGCCACCAACGCGCGGTCGACGCGCGGCGCGGACTGAATCGGAACCGCGATGGCAGCGGATGCTTTGCGCTTTTTGCGCGCGGCCAGAAGTTTCTTCACCATCTTGTCCTGGCCGCGGAGATCCACGAGCGTCGGGCGTTTGCCGAGTTCACTGATGCGCTCGACGAGTTCTTCGCCGTTGCGCGTGAGCAACAGTATGTCCGAGTGCTCGATCAATTCATCGAGCGTCGGCACCAGGCGGCTCGACAAGTGCGGGATGCGGCTCTCGATGTATTCCTTGTTCGCGCCCGTCAACAATGACGCGTGAATGCCAGGATCGTGAATCTTCACGTCAAAGCCTTTGCCGATCAGATGCTCGGCGATGGAGACAATCGGACTCTCGCGCAGATCGTCCGTGCCGGATTTGAAGGCGAGGCCGTTCAAGCCGACGCGGCGCGAACCGTTCGCGGGAATCAGGTCCATGACGCGCTTGAGGTGCGCTTCGTTGCTGGCAAGCGTGCCGCGGAACAGCGGCAAATCCACACCATGGTCGCCCGCGACCTGGCACAACATGCGCAGATCTTTCGGCAGGCAGGAGCCGCCGAACGGCAAGCCCGGGCGCATATAAGCCGGCGAAATATTCAACTTGGTGTCCTTCACGAATTG
>DATHKK010000537.1:0-6746 GCA_035489355.1 Candidatus Limnocylindria bacterium | reverse complement strand
CCGTCGAAATTGCCGGCGGCGTGTTCTTCGGACGCGCCTGCAAAATAGAACCGCTGACCGTGGCAGTTTCCGCCGTCAGCCCCTTCCTGTTGCAGGAAATAAATCCGCAGGAAATTTTTGGCGAACCGCCGTTCACCGGCGCTTTTGTTTACGCAGAAGGCACGTTCCCGATTTGGAGCGTGGGCTGTCTCTTCGAAGTTCGCGTCACGCTGGGCGCGGGTGCGTGGTATTTCGTGGAAGGCCCCCGCTACGGTGGACTGATTAAAGCCGGCGTGGGCGGCACGGTGATCTGCATCTTAAGCGCCAGTGGCGACATCACTTTGATTGGTTCCAAAAAGCCGGAGGGCATGGTCTTCATCGGTCTCGCTCACGTGGAAGGATGCTTCGGCCCGTGCCCGTTCTGCATCTGCGTGGATACTTCAACCGCCGTGAAATATGTCGAGGGCAAGGAATGGGATGCCAAGGAACCATAACATGCGAACACCTTCACACACTCTCAGCATGAACGAGGCATTTTCAATTTCACGCAATGAGGCCAAAAACATCGCGCGAGTTCTCTGCGTCGCGCTCGCGCTGTTCGCCACACTCCTGCCCGCGCGCGCGCAACAGGAAAATATCGGGCCGATGGTTTACACCGTGGGCACCACGTGGCGCGAGCTGCCGGCCAACCGCGATTGGGGCTACGTCCTTTGGCTGGGCAACGACACGTCTCTGCTCAACGGCCAGACCTTCGCGATCTATGCCAAGCCCGGTGACGCCAGTTCTGCTTCACCTTACCAGCGCATCTCGATCGTCTCGGCTCAAAGCGACACGCACGTCATCGAGCCGCTGCTCCAGCGCGCGGCGGCGATTGGAGAAGATTTGGCGAAGCTGGAAATCGATATCGATGCGCTGTTTGGAAAGCTGGTTCCCGCCAACCTGACGCGCGCGGAAAAAATCTCCGCGATCATTCGCGGCGTGATGGGCGACGAGCAGCATTACGGACGGCTAATGCTCCTGGCCCGCACGCATCCTTCCGTGGCGATGTCGCTGGTCGTGGCGCATGCGGACGTGATTCCGCCGGGGCTGACGACGTTCGAGATTCGCCAGTTCAACAAAGGTACGCAACAGGACGTCGCGGTCATTGGCCGCGTGACCGTTCAGGCAAACGCCCCCACCAAGCTGTCCTCGCCGGGCGCGCCCGTGCAGGTGCCGATGATGGCGGCGCGCGGGGATTTGAACATCCAACTGCGCTGGGCGACGCCGGACGGCCTGCGCCGGCTGGGCTTGTTGCAGCATGGCTACGATGTGTTTCGCGTGCGCAAGGAATACGCGGAAGCGCCGGGCCGCAACTGGCACGTGACGCCGCCCTCTCCCGACGTGATCAACAGCGCGATCGCGAGCACGGCCGCCGTGCGCCGGTTGAACAAGCTGCCGTTGCTCACCAGCAAACTATTCACCGCGGCCGACGTGGGGAACTTCGCCGCCGATCCGAAATCGATGTTCATCGTGGACACCGACGATCGCGGGTTGCCGAATTACGTTCCGACGGATTTCACGAATGGCTCGAGATTTTATTACTTCGCCGCGGCGCGCGATCTGTTGGGGCGCGACGGCGATCTTTCGCCGGGCACGCTCGTGATGGTGTGCGATCAATTGCCGCCTCACACTCTAACGGATGTCGAGGTGGTGAACGACTATGTCTTCAGCGGCGGCACGCCCAAACACCATCTGCGCGTGATCTGGCAGCAAGCCAGCAATTCACCTCCGGCCGAGGAAAAGATTCAACGCTACTGGATCTATCGCTGGACGAACTCCAACGAGTTGCTGGCCAAGCAGTCGAACAACTTGGCGAACCTGATCGGCATCGTTTCGCACAACGTGCTGAACCTGAAGAACAGCTACCTCGACAACGGCGCTGGTTCGCCGAACACCAACAACGCCATCGGCAAAGTATTTTGGTACACCGTACGCGCGGAAGACTCGGGCGCTTGCGGCGGGAATCTTTCTCCACACAGCGCGCCGGTGCCCGGAGTGTTGCGCGATCGCGTCGGGCCGCTCGCGCCGGGCGGCAGCGTGCGGCCGAAATGTTTTGAGCCGGAGATTTCGATGCTGCATGCCGGCACGAACGATTCGGGCACCATCGGCCTTTATAGCTTCACGGTTCACGGCATCCGCGTGACGACCGCGATTCAATGGATCGAGATGCGCGCGGAAGTTCGCCCGGCGCAGCAAACCAACGTGCTGGAAAGTTTTTCCGGCGGCGTGCGCTATTTCACGCCGGAGTCGATTACGAACAACTGGTCGTTCGCCGTGGAAGACAGTCATGCTGGAGATTGGGTTTGGATCTACGCGCGATGCGGGTCTTCGGACGGACAGGTTTCAGCGTGGAAACCAATTTCCCAACCGCTGTTCCTGACCCGCGGCTCACGCGTCGACTTCAACGCCGTGGCCACGATGTCACGCGCGAAGACCGATGATTGCGGTCGGCATTACCCGGTGAATCCCGGCTCGAACGACATCAACCCGCTCGACATCCAGGTCATTCCCACGCCGACCACGCGCGAGATGCGATTGTATCGGCGCGTCGATGACGGCCCGCTGACTTTCATTTGCCAGAAAACGAATCCGCCGCCGCCGTTCATTCTGCTGCCGTTCCTTTGCCAGGACGATTCGTTTCCGAGCAGCGCGACTGAGATTTGTTATTACGCGCAACTGTTCGACGAACATGGCAACGCCAGCCCGCTCGTGCGGCTCGGCTGCATCATCCTCGTATCGCCGGTGGAATTGCCGCGGCCGATGTTGTCGCCGATCACGCCGATCGGAACAGACGTCAGCCCGGCCATGGTCTTGAAATGGTTTTGCCCGCCGGCGGGCGTGGAGCGATTTGAAGTCGGCATCGCCGGCACGCCCGAGCAGCTCGGCGCCGATCCCGCGCTCGGCCTGCTCGTGCCGACCGGCGAAATACAATCGCACCTCATTCCCAAGACGAACCCGAACCCGGACGGGCCGCCGATCCAGTTGCAGCTCTTTCATTTCAAAATTTTCCGCACGCCGCGCATCACGGCGGCCAACAAGATTGATTCAGATCACGATGGCGTGCCTGATTTCGTCGAAGTCGCGCGCGGTCTTGACCCAGTGCAGAGCGGCGCGGACTCGGATGGCGACGGCTATTCCGATCTGGAGGAACTCATTCGCGGCACCAACCCATTGGACAAGTTCAACGCGCCCACCAACTTCCCGCACGCCGACTTCAAGCAAGTCTTCGATCTGTTCACGACGCTGCGCGTCATTAACGCCGTCGGCAACAGCACACTGAGCAAGACCGGCGTGGTGGTACGCGCCTTCGGCCTGGACGGCAGTTCCTTCGTGCAAGGCGAAACCACCAACCTCCTGCTTGCGCCGGTGGGCGTGACGAATCCCGTCGCGCGGATGTTTCTCATTCAACCGACAGCGGGCGAGAGTTTGATTTCCCAATCGACCGATCAGCATTTCGATCTGAACGTCGGAGGCGATACACGAGTGGGACGCGAACTGATCGGCATCGTGCCCGTGCCGCGACTCGTGCTACCCACTCTCCCGCCCGGCAATTTGAATCTCGGCGGCGGCGCGGATGAGGCGTGGATTGCCGCCGTGGCGAACATCATCACGAACCTGCCGCGCACGCGCCTGATCGGCGACCTCACGTGGCGCGATACGCTGGCGGCGGTTTTATTCGAGGCGAAGGTCGCGGAAATTCTCATCGCGCGCGGCACGAACTTCGGCACCAACCTGACGTTGTTTCCCTTTCGTCTCGCGGACGCGGGCCGCGATCAGATCACCGCGCCGGAATTGCTCGCGCTCGAAAGCTACGCCGGGCCGGGATTGCCGGGCTACAAATTGACCAATGCCTTCGCGCACTTCCTCAACAGCATCAGGACGAACAACTCGGCGGACGTGAATCAGTTGCGCGCGCTCACGGCACTCATCTATCAGCTCAGCGCGGCCTACAACAACACCAACCCGGCTACGCTGAAACTGCCCTTCGACGAACTGCGCTACTTCCTCGAACACGGCGCGCTGGACAGCGGTTACCTGATGTTCTACGGAGGCGGGATTAACCTCGCGAGCGCGTGGCTCGGCGCGAGCAACCTGCTGGCAACCGTTCCCACCAAGGCCCACGACCAATCTTGTCATTGAAGTGGTCACGGCCGGTCCCGGCGTGCCGACCACTTTCGAAATTGCCGGAACGGCCACGCCGGTGACGCTTTGGAAAAGTGACGGAACGCCGTGTCCCCTGCCGGCCGCCTTCGATGTGCTGGCCGGCTCGCAACTCGCGCTCTTCGGTCACACCGACATTTCACCCGGCGTGCCGGGCTTCGCGGTGGAAGTGATCTCCATCAGTTTTTCCAGCGTGCCGGTCGCGAGCGATCCCGATCTGAACGGCAACCTGCTGATCGATTCCTGGGAGTGCGTGTTCTTCGGCGGCGGCGCGGTCGATCCGTTTGCCGATGCCGACGCCGACGGCTACAGCAATCTCCAGGAGATGTTCTCCGGCAGCGATCCTTACAACCCGTCCAACCTGCCGGGCGCGCCGCCCGTGAACTTTGCACAACCCGTATTGGACCTGAACATTCAGCCCGGTCAGACGAGCCTGAACTTTTCGTGGCCGGCGGCGTTTATCGGCCTGTTCCAATTCGGTGTGCGCGCCAGCGAAAACGTGGGCGGTGCATTCGCTGAAGTGGCCGTGGGCGATCCTGTGAACCTGGGCGGTGACAACTTCTCGCTGAACTTCTCCCTGCCCGCCGTGCAGAATCAGTTCTACTACGTGACCGTGGCGCTGAAGCCTTAAGACTAACCCTGCCGCCCCGCCACGCGTTTGTGCGGGCGGCGCTCGTCGTGGCGCTTCTCCCGCTCGGTGCGTTGACGAAACTTCCGCACTGGCTCGATCGTTTTCGGGCGCGGCTTGGCGACGAGCACGATGGGGCAGCCTTCATAGCCGAACGCCCGGCGCATATCGTTGCCGAGATGCTTCTTGTATTGGTCGGAGAAAAGTTCGTCGCGATTCACGAACATCAGGAACGTCGGCGGCGACTGGCGCACCTGCGTGGCGTAATAGAATTTCAAGCGATGCCCAGTGGCGCTGACGGGTTGCCGGCGCTCGATCGAATCGCGCAGCGTGCGGTTGAGCAGCGAAGTCGGAATTTGCTTCTTCAACTCCGCGGCCACGTAGCGCACAGCTTCCAGCAAACGTTCCAGATGAAACCCTGATTTCGCCGACGTGAAAATCACCGGCGCGTAATCGAGGAAGAACAAAAGCTCCTGCACCCATTCGCCAAACTCCACCAGTGTGGTCAGGCGTTTCGCGCCCCGATCTTTGATGTTGCGCCGTTCGATTTCCTCTTCGCGCGACTTGCGGACAGCGTCCTCCATCAAGTCCCACTTGTTGATGACGATGATGCACGCCTTCCTCGCTTCGGTGATCTTTGCGGCGATCTTTTTGTCCTGTTCGAGAATGCCCGACTCCGCATCGAGCACGAGCACGCAGATGTCCGCGCGTTCGATGGAATCTTCCGAACGCTTGACGCTGAAGAACTCGATCGAGTCATCCACGCGTCCCTTCTTCCGCATGCCGGCGGTGTCGATGAGAATGTATTTCTGCCGCACGCCGTCGGTTTCGACTTCGAATGGAACATCAATCGCGTCGCGAGTGGTTCCGGGAATCGGACTGACGATGACGCGTTCGGATTTGGTGAGCGCGTTGATGATGGAAGATTTGCCGACGTTGGGCCGTCCGACGATGGTGAGCTTCAGCGGGTAAGTGCCAAAGGGAGTGCGAGTCGGCTTCTTGTCCTTCTCATCTTCATTTTCGTCGGCGTAGGGAAGCTCTGCATCGACCACCGGCACGTCTTCGCGCGTCAGAAACGTCGCCGCTTCGGTCATCAATTCATCGATGCCCTCGCCGTGAATCGCCGTGACCGGGAAAATCTTTTCGAAACCGAGACGGCGAAAAAGGTCCGCTTCAGGAATGACACGCTCGGTGTCCACTTTGTTGACCGCGACGAGCACCGGCTTGTCGGCGCGACGCAAACGCTTCGCGACTTCCTCATCGAGCGGCGTGATTCCTTCCTGCACGTTGACGACGAGAATGATCACGTTCGCCGACTCGATCGCGAGATCGACTTGCTCGATGGCCGCTTTCACAATCACGTCGTCCGACTTCTCGCGCCGCAGCAGGCCGATGCCGCCCGTATCGACGAGCGTGTAAGGGGTACCCTTCCACTCGACTTCGGCGGTGACGCGGTCGCGCGTGACGCCCGGTTGATCGTGGACGATCGCAATGCGGCGTCCCGCGATGCGATTAAACAACGCGGATTTGCCCACATTCGGTCTGCCGACAATAGCGATTAAACCTGCCATACGCTCAACATGCAGCGCCTTGGCGAAGGCGGGAAGGGAAAAGCTCGCCCGGCGCGGAAGGTCGGCGAACTTTGTGATTGCCAATAGCGAGTTCCTTTTCAATGGTGCGAGGAAATCACCGTTCAAGTCGAAGACCATTGCGTCAGAAAGCGAGGGCGTATTCATGAACCAGCCGAACAAACCTGCGTCATCCAAAATCAAATTGCTCTGGGCCTTACTCGCCGTGTTCCTGCTCAGCGCGATGGGCCTCGGCGTTGTGGCCGTGATGTTTTTGAAGCGGAGCGGCGTGACGGTTTCGCTGCCGGGCCTGGGCGCGAGCATTACGCCCATCGACCTCGCGGCCTATTACGACAAATCAGGTTCGTGGG
>DATHKK010000536.1:0-6729 GCA_035489355.1 Candidatus Limnocylindria bacterium | reverse complement strand
TTTGTTCAGGTCCTCCACGAAACGTTGCGTGCCACGATGGAAAGGACCTTCGTTCAACAGCCACCAATCGATCTGGCCGTTGTCATCCCACTCAGCGCGCTGGCCAATCTCGCAGCCCATGAAGAGGAGTTTCTTGCCCGGGAACATCCATTGAAACCCGAGCAGCGCGCGGAGGTTCGCAAAGCCCTGCCAGTCATCACCAGGCATGCGGCTGCGCAGCGAACCTTTGCCATGCACGACTTCATCATGCGAAAGCGGCAGGACAAAATTCTCGTGGTAATGATAAATCATCGCGAACGTCAGATCGTTCTGATGATTTTTGCGATGCACCGGCTCGCGCCCGAAGTAGCCAAGCGTGTCGTGCATCCAGCCCATGTTCCACTTGAAGGAGAAGCCCAGCCCGCCGAGATAAGGCGGCCGCGTCACCTGCGGCCATGCCGTGGATTCTTCCGCGATGGTCATGACGCCCGGCTGTTCAGTGTGAACCACGTGGTTGAATTTTTTCAGAAACTCGACAGCTTCGATGTTCTCGCGCCCGCCGTATTGATTTGGGATCCATTCGCCTTCCTTGCGCGAGTAATCAAGGTAGAGCATCGACGCCACTGCATCCACGCGCAGGCCATCGATATGAAACCGCTCGCACCAGAACAGCGCGTTGGCGATCAGGAAATTGTTCACCTCGTGCCGGCCAAAATTGAAGATTAGCGTGCCCCAATCCTGGTGCGCGCCTTTGCGGGGATCTTCGTGTTCGTAAAGCGCGGTGCCGTCGAATTTCGCCAGCGCCCATTCATCGCGCGGAAAATGGGCGGGCACCCAATCCACGATCACGCCAATGCCCGCGTCGTGCAGCGTCTCCATCAAAAACTGAAAATCATCGGGCGTGCCGTAACGGCTGGTCGGCGCGTAGAAGCCGGTGACTTGATAACCCCACGATGGATAAAACGCGTGCTCGGCCAGCGGCATGAACTCGACGTGCGTGAAACCCATCTTGCGCACGTAATCGACGAGCTTGGGCACGACTTCGCGATAGCCCGGTGATTCGAAGGCGGACTTTTTCATCCACGAGCCGAGATGCACTTCGTACGTGCTCATAGGACTGCGCAGCGGATCGCGCTTACGCCGCTGGTTCAGCCAGACGCCGTCGTTCCAATGGTGCTTCTGGTTGTTCCAGACGATCGCGGCCTGCTTGGGTGGCATTTCGAAAAAGAAGCCGAACGGATCCGTCTTCACGACGATGTTCCCGTGCGCATCGCGAATCTCGAATTTGTAGAGCGCGCCTTCGCCCACGCCTGGAATGAAAATCTCCCAAACGCCCGACGAGCCGAGACTGCGCATCGGATGCGTGCGTCCGTCCCAGTTGTTGAAATCAGCGATGACGCTGACGCGTTGCGCATTCGGCGCCCAGACGGCGAAGCTGGTTCCGGGCACGCCGTCAATCGTCCGAAGCTGCGCGCCCAGCTTGTCGTAAATGCGGCGCTCGTCACCTTTGCCAAAGAGATACAAGTCCTGCTCGCCCAACGTGGGCAGGAACGAATACGCATCGCGCATCCGCCACGGTTTGCCCGCGTGATCTGTAACGACCAGATCGTAAGCGTAAACGTGTTGCGCTTCTTTGGTGACGCCCTCGAACACACCGGACTCATGCACTCGCTTGAGCTTGATGCGCGGCTTGTTGCGCTCATGCACTGGCTGAATCTCGATGCTCGCCGCGTCCGGGATAAAAGCGCGCACAACCACACCGGAGCCATCGCCGAGCGGGTGCATGCCGAGAAGAGTGTGAGGCGACCGATGCTTGACCTGGACCAAGCTTTCCAATTCCCCGTTTGACAGAACCATGCGCGCAGGATGCCACACGCGGCGCGGCGGGACAGTGGAAATTTGCCCAACACACAATCGCGCCACGAAACACCAGATTCAAAACTCCAAGGCTTCAAAGAAGTTCCAAAAACCAAGCTCTCAAAATCGCACCTCCTGAGCTATCCTGTCCGCGTGAGTTCGAATCCCAAGCCGCCGGCCGCGCCGCCGCAAATTCCCGTGCGGCTGCAACGCTACGAAGAAACGCAAACGCCGCCGCGCAAGAAATTCTGGCTGCACCCCGCCAGCGGACTTTTGATCCTCGCCGTGGACTGGTTTTTCTTCGCCCCGGAAGCGATGACATTCGAGGCGGCCGCGATCATCACCTCTCCGCTCGCGTTCCTCGTCACTGCGGCGGGCGTATTCTGGATCCAGCGAACAAAGAATAGCGACACGTTCGGAACGGCCGCAGCCAAAGCATTCTTTGGCGGAGTGATCGCGGGAATTCCCACCAGCATTTGCGGAACGATCGTCGGCACGCTGGTACTGGTGCTCTCCGGCCTCTCCAGTTGGAATCAGCGTCGCAAGTAACATGAATTCCAATCAGCTTGTGCTCCGCTCCGCGTAATTCGCAGCCGCCCTCGACATTTCATTTTGTGCGACGCCCATTTGGATGGCGGCGCATAGCTGAAAAGCGCCGCCGGCGCGCTCTTCAAGCGCCACCCGCGCGGTCATTGTCCGATCAAGCCTTGCCGCCGAAGGTGCAGTGATCGTCGAGTTCGAGCACGTCAGCCCAAGTGCGAATGTCTTCGCGTGTGGTGGTGAGTTTGGCCACGTAACCCGCGAAGAATTGCCACGTCTCAGCGTCGCTGTCGGGACCACGCCGATCGTGATAGTCGCTCCATTGCTGAATCTCCCACGCGGCGCGTTTGGCCTTCGAGTTGGCGTTGATCCAGTCGAGGATTTCGCCGTCACCTTTGCCCGTCTTGAGTTCGGCGAGCAATGCTTCGGGATCAATGCCGGCGAAGTTGAGGATGTGCTGATCGAGTGGGCAGTTGAAGTGATACTCGCCATTCTTGCCGACAACAGTAGCGCGGCCTTTATCGAGCATGCGCGGCAACAACGCGTAACCGCCGAGGCGGCTGCGCGGACTGCGCGGTGGACGTTGCGTGAGATCGGGCGCGGGAATGTTTGTGGATGTGCTCATATACTTTTGTGTTTTTGTTTAGTCAGGAAATCAATTCGGGGAAGCGCGTCATCATTCCGCTTGCGCCAGCCGATTCAAGCGCCGCTTCAATCATCAGCCGCCGTTCACTCGCGACCTGCCAGCGCTGCTGTTGCACTGCATCGAGCGTACGCAATGGATCGAAGTAAAGAAAGTAGGCGCCCGGTTTCACGCTCGGACTCGCGAACACTGCGATGCCAGTCTCGCGGTCGTAATGTTCGTAGGAATGTCCGTCGCGCTTCCCGCCGCCGCCCATCGTGTCCGCGACGAAAGACGGCGTGTTGAAACCGGCGGTGTGACCGCGCACGTGCTTTTCGATGTCCAATCCCGTCTGAAGCGACGTGCGCAAATCTTCGACGCCCGGCACCATGTCGTGGAAGTAAACGTAGTAGGGATGAATGTTGACGTAGCTCAGCCGTCGCACAAGCAGTTGCATCGTCGTCGGATTGTCGTTCACGCCATGTTGCAACACCGTTTGGCAGCGCACGGTGATGCCGCGCTCCGTCATCCGATCCATCGCGTCCTGCGTGACGCCGGTGATTTCGTTCGGATGATTGAAGTGCGTGTGGACGACCACGTCCTTGTGCAGCTTGCGACCGAGTTCGACTACACGAGTCAACGCGTCCAGCCAGGCGTGGTCGGTTAAAATCTTCTGCGGCAAAACGGCCAAACCCTTTGTCGCATATCGAATGCGGCGAATGTTCGGCATGTGCAACAATCGCTCGCCGATCATCTGGATGTGCTCGGCCTTCAAGTTGTAGGTGTCGCCGCCGCTGATGACGATGTCCTCCAACTCCGGGCGCGAAGCAATGTAGGTGAATGCATCTTCCCAACGTGACATTCGCGCCGAGAGTTTCAGTTTCTCCACGGTTTCGGTATCGCCGCCAATCGCGTAACTGCGTGTGCAGAAGCGGCAATAGACCGGGCACGAATCGATTGGCAGAAAGAGCGCCTTGTCCGGATAGCGATGCGTCAGGCCCGGCGCCGGCGAGTCCTTCTGCTCGTGCAGGGAGTCGAGCCGCAGCTCGGGATGATCGGGCAATTGTTGCGAAGCCACTGGCAGAAATTGCGTGCGGATCGGGTCCTGATACGGCGCGCTCCAATCGATCAGACTCAGCAAGTACGGCGAAATGCGGAGCGCCATTGGCGCGTGCCGGATGCCCTCCGCCACGTCTTCGTAAAACGAATCGGGCACCAGGTGCTGCAACGTCTCGCGCAACTGGCGAACGTTCGTGACCGATTGCCGCGCCTGAAACGTATGTGTGTGAAATTCATCTGCCGTCGTCCTCGCGTAGGCTGGGATGGCCGACCAAAAATCATCACGCCGCAGGTCGCGGTGCTTCATTGTGCGACCCGGCACAACGATGTCTGCGACCGAATGATTCAGTGCTGACGGCTCCAAAAGTTCGAGTTCCATAAAGGAAAGAGTGGTTGACTTCAGTTCCTGCGAAAGCCCGGTTTGTTTCCCATCTGTGTCAAGTGAGGCGAACGCCGCCAGTGATAAGTATGGATTTATTTTTCATTGTGTTTTTCCGGAGGTGTAACTCATGTGGTTACATTTGTTGGCAAAAAAATTATTTGCGGCCCTTGCCTGAAGATAAGCAAGACGCCTTCACTGATTCGAGGATGTCGGCCAACGTGGTCTTCGCCAGTTCCTGTTGCAGGGCGTCCTCCGCCGAAGCGAACACTTTCTCCAATGCGGCTTGAATACAGTGCCCGACGGGGCACGCCTTGTTTGGACGCTTCGAGTGCGACGCAAACGGTTCCTCCGTTTCCACAGCCTTGTAAATCTCCGCCAGAGTGATGCGTTCCGGTGCGCGACTGAGCCGCGAGCCAGCGCCGGCACCCTTGCGCGTCTCGATAAATCCTGCCACCTGCAACAACAGAAGCAGCCTGCGAATGACGACCGGATTGGTATTGACGCTCGATGCGAGCAGCGCCGACGTGACCGCCTCGCCTTCCTCGTAGGCGAGCACAGCCAGCACATGCACGGCGACGGCAAATCGACAACTCGTTCGCACGGGTTACATGTAACCGCCTGAGTTACATATGTCAAATCGCGCGCAGCTATCCGAACGCTTTGCGGGACCGCTCCGACTCCATTCGGGGAACCGAACTTCGCTCTTGTTCGTTCCTGGATAGCGGCGAATTCCAAAACCAAAACGCCGGCCGCGTTACCGGACAACTTTTGCCGTCCGTCCTGTCCAGTTGGCGGGTCTCCTTTGCGGAAATTTAGCACACGACCGGATTCGCTCAATGGATGTTCATTCGAGAAACCGTTGCCCTCACCGAGCGACGCGTCCTGCCTTTTGAGATTTCCCTGTTTCGCCGGTTGCGATGCGGGCAACGAGGAATACGTTCCCAGCAGCGGGAAAGGATTTTCACGCTAAAGGACGGACTGAACGCGTCGTGCGTCATCGAGGAAACAGAACATCGGTTCCATTGAAACCCAGAGCCACCACGAGCCAGATGAGCAGTCGCCAGGAACGGCGCGCGGCTCACCCAACATCGCCAGAGTCCGAACGCGCCTTCGCGTTTCTGGAAATCAATCAACGGCAGAACAAACCGCGCTGTGCCGGCCTCACGGAAATTCGCGGCCCGTATTACGCGCCGATGGGCAGGCGTTATCTCGAAGACTTGTTCGAAACGATGGGGCCGTACGTCGATTCGTTGAAATTCGCCGGCGGTTCCTTCGCACTGTTCTCGCGGAGCGCGTTGCGCGAACTCATCGATACGGCGCATCGCTTCGAGGTCGAGGTTTCGACGGACGGCTTCATTGAGCATGTGCTCAGTCGCGGCGCGAAGCTCGTGGATCGCTACATCGGCGATTGCGCGGAATCCGGGTTCGACACGATCGAGATTTCGTCGGGCTTCATCAGCATCCCGGCTGAGGATGAGATTCACCTGATCAAGAAAGTGCAGCGCGCCGGATTGAAGGCGAAGCCCGAGATCGGAATTCAATTCGGCGCGGGCGGCGCGAGCAGCGTGACCGCTTTGGAAGAACAGGGAACCTCTTCGCCGCAATGGGCCGTCACTCGCGCCAAGCGTTTCCTCGATGCGGGCGCGCCGCTGATCATGATCGAATCCGAGGGCATCACCGAGAGCGTGAAGTCCTGGCGAACCGACGTGCCGGCTCAATTCGCAAATGCGCTCGGGCTGGAGCACATCATGTTCGAAGCGGCCGATCCGTCCGTGTTCGCGTGGTACGTGAAGAATTTTGGGCCCGAAGTGAATCTCTTCGTCGATCACAGCCAGATCGTTCAGCTCGAAGCATTGCGGCGCGGCATTTTGGGCACGGCTGATTTGTGGCGCCGCGTGGCCACATTCAAGGAGGACTGAAAGCGCACGGAGGAATTATGGGCGACTCGCCAGTAGCTATTCAAAAGAACCGCCGCCGCAGGTTTCTCCATTGGTGGATCGTCGCACTGATCGTGATTGTGCTGATCGTCTGGTGGATTGCCGGCGCGCCCAAAGCGCGGTGAAAGGAACAACGCAACGCTATGCCAAAGGTTGCCGTCACTCAGAATCCTGGGAACTGACAGCAGCCACTTCAGCGAAGTGGGGTGCCGGCGGCGGAAATGTTTTTTATGCAAGGAGACGAGATGCAAGCCACCGCCGAGGCGCTCGTGGCCGCGGGTAAAGGCATTCTCGCGGCGGACGAAAGCGGGCCGACCATCGAGAAACGGTTCAAGTCCATCGGTGTCAATTCG
>DATHKK010000535.1:0-6329 GCA_035489355.1 Candidatus Limnocylindria bacterium | reverse complement strand
ATTTTGGTGACCGGTGCCTCGCCGGATACGGATATTTACACAATCAAGGCTCGGACCTCGTTGACCAACATTACCGGTGTTCGAATCGAAACGCTGCATGATCCAAGTCTTCCGCGGGGCGGGCCGGGACGGCGCGAGGAGAATGGGAATTTCTGCCTGTCAGAGTTACTGGTTACCATCCAGCCGCAATCGCCGTGGGTTGGTCAAATCAAACTCGCCGGTTCCTATACCAATTACTTCACCGCCTCATCGGACGGCTGGCGCGTGCAGAGCATTACGTTCGTGGCCCATTCCAATAATGTGCCTCTTCAGTTCACTGGCATCACACCCGGTGTCTGGCTGGACCACATTCAACTGCGCGAGACGGGCCGCAAATACTATTTGCCCGAAGAACCACTCGCGCCTCTCGTTGGCCAGCAGGCATTCGGTCAGTGGAATCTCGAAGTCTGGGACAGCCGGCTCGGCGCACAGATGAGCGCTTCCGATCTGCTGAGCTGGCGGCTGAATTTGAATTACGTGCGCACCAATCCGCCATTCGTCCAATTACAGAATAACCAGACCCAAACCAATTCCATCGGCACCAATGCCGTGCGCTATTTTACGTTTGATGTGCCATGCGACAACGGCACCGTGACTAATTTTCTGCAAAGCCTGACTCTGCCCAACCGGCTCGACTTATGGTTCAACCAGGACACGTTCCCATTGACCGGAGCGTTCAACGATTATCCCTTGCTGCTCAACGTCGCGAATGGAACATCACTGCTACAGGTGGGCGTAGCTCCGTTATTGCGCAGCGGGCGCTATTATCTCGCGGTCCGAAATACGAACGCCGTGCCGGTTGATTTTCGATTGCGGGTAAACATGGGTACACCTTGTGCGCCGCCTCCCGTGGTCGCGATCGGTACTAGCAGTTTCGGACCGGATGGCTTCACGCTGGCCTGGACCGCCAGCGCGGACAGCGAATTCAGCGTGCAATACGCGGATGACCCCGCCGGACCGTGGTTTGAAATTCCAGCAACAATAGGGTCCGCGATCGGAGAGTTTTCCTTCAAGGATGACGGCTCCATGACGGGCGGATTGCCGGCGCAGCGCTTCTATCGTCTCCGGCCACATTGAGATTTTCTATGCTCCCGATCATTCCCGTTTCTTGGAACGGTAAAAGTGTGATTAGCTAAGGTATGCGCCCGAGAACCCGAACATGGATGGTGGTGAGCCTGGTGCTCATTGTCTGTGCCGGGTTTTGGTGGCGGCTGGGGCGTTCGAAGCGCGGGGCGGAACAAGCGAGGACTCAGTCGATTCAACTGACGATTACGAATGCGAACGCGCCTTCGCTGCCGATGGCGAAGCACAAGAAGGCCCGGCTGGGGAATGCGCAGTTCGCGGTCATTGCCACGAACCCGCCGAGCTTCACGGTGACCAATCTGCTGGCGTATCGGCTGAGCAACACGAAGCAGCCGTTCGAGGATTTGCTGCGCAGCGATACGGCGGTGCTGCTGCGCAATGCGCTCATCGACACGGCGCTTCCGGGCGGGCCGAAGATTCCGGAGCACTTGCGGGCGGAGGGTGATCCGGGGAGTTACATCGTGCAGGCGCGGGGAGCGATCACGAAAGCGTTTCGGGAGCGGCTCCTGGCGGCGGGAGCGGAGATCGTTTCCTACATTCCGAACAATGCTTATCTGGTGCGGGCGTCGGCGGGCGTGGCGCAAACTCTGGCTGGTTTGCCGCTGACGCAGGCGGTGTTGCCCTTCGAGCCGTATTACAAATTGGATGCGCGGTTGTTGCCGCTGGCGGTGGAGGAGCAACTGTCGCCTTATCCGCTGTTAGTCGTCGTGGGTTTTCCGGGCCAGGCCGAGGCGGTGAAGAATAAATTGAAAGCGCTGGGCGCGGAAATCATCGGCGAGCCGGAGCCGACGCCGCATGGGCCGGGGTTCACCACGAAAGTTCCGGCCGAGAGCCTGGCGGCAGCGGCGGGCATTCCCGAAGTGCAACTGCTGGGCGTGCGCTTCGAGAAGCGGGCGGCGAACGATCTGACGCGGGTGCGGGTGCGCATCTCGACGAACACGGTGACGGCGCCGCCGGAAAGTCATTACCGTGATCCGGTCTCGGGCAATCCTTTGACGGGGCAGGGGATTATGGTGGCGATTACGGACACGGGGGTGGATGCGAGTCATCCGGATCTGCAAGGCCGTGTGGAAGGGGACACCGCGATTGATATCACGGACTTCGACGGCCACGGCACGCACGTGGCGGGCACGTTCTTTGGTGATGGTTCCATGTCTTCCAGTGTGCTCAGTCCTGACGGGACCAATTCCTGGGCGCGCGGTTCGACCAATGGCGCGAACTTTTCCGGCATGGCGCCGCGGGCGCGCGCTTACGTGCAAAGCCTGTTCCGGCCTGACTTCCAGTTGCAGCGGAACACGGCGGCGAAGGGCGCGTTAATTTCCAACAACAGTTGGGGCTACCTCGGCGACAACGACTACGACATTTTTGCGGCGAGCTACGACGCGGCGGTGCGCGACTCGATGCCCGGTGTGATGGGCGAGCAGGAAGTGATGTACGTGTTTGCCGCGGGCAACGAAGGCGGAGGCGGGGACCGTGGATTGAATGGCGTCGCGGGCAGCGTGGTATCGCCGGCCACGGCCAAGAACGTCATCTCGGTGGGCGCGAGCGATCTGCCGCGCTTCATCACGAACGAAACGTATATTTGCACCGAGCAAATCACGGCCACGGCGACGAACATCATTTGCGTGACGAACCGTCCGTGGTACGGCCGGACCGACACGAACAATGAAGTCTCGCCTTACTCATCGCGCGGCAACGTGGGCATCGGCGTGGAAGGAGTTTTCGGGCGGTTCAAGCCGGACGTGGTGGCGCCGGGTTCGATGGTCGTGTCCACGCGCAGTGGGCAGTATGTCGATCCCGAAGGCTCCACGAACACGTTTGCCTTTCAGTACAACGGGATCACGATTGGTTATCCGCAGACCAATCTTTATGCGCTCATCGTGCCGGACAACGCGGTGGCCTTGACGATCCTGACGCTGACGAATGAGTTTTCGCCGACGAACCTCACGCTGGTGATTGGCGCGGACATCGACAAACTTCCTGGAGCCGGCAGCGCCTTCGGCATCAACCAATTGGATCTCGATCCCGCGAGCGGCCCTGTGCCGCTGCGGCCGGGCACGCTGTTCTACAGCATCGCCAACACGAACCATCCCGAAACGATCAGCTTCGATCTGGTGCTGCTGATTACGCTCACGAACAACGTGGGCAACTATTACACGGTGTTGAAAGGCTTGAACGAGCATCTCGCGCCGAACTACCGCTACGAATCCGGCACGAGCATGGCGGCGCCGGCGGTCTCGGGCTTCCTCGCGTGCCTGCAGGAATATCTGGGGACCAACTTCAACATCCGGCCCAGCCCGGCCCTGCTGAAAGCGATGTTGATCAACGGCGCGCGTTCGCTCGGCGCCAACTACAGCCTGAACATGAGCGCGCCCATCAATCATCAAGGCTGGGGCTTGGTGAACATGAGCAACACGATCCCGTCCGGCTTTGCCATCAGTCCGACCAACGGGCCGATGCGCTTCTTCGATCAAAGCCTCTCAAACTCATTGGCCACGGGCGGCACGGAGTACTATCAGATCAGCGTGCCCGAGCGGGCCCAATCCTATCCGCTGCGCCTCACGCTGGTGTGGACCGACCCGCCGGGAAATCCCGTCACGACCGTGAAGTTGGTGAACGACTTGAACATGTACGTGACCGCGGATGACACGAATTTTCCGCCCGAGATCACAAGCCTGGCCTGGGTGGGCAATGATTTTCCAGCCGGGAGCGATTTTACCGAAGCGATCGTGGTGGCGAACGACGGCACGCCCGTGCCTGAGGCCGCGGCGCAGATCGAAGCCAAACGCGATCGGGTGAACAACGTCGAAAACATTTACATCCGCCCGCCGCTGGCCAGCAGTTACACCGTCGTGGTCAAGGGGCATCGCGTGAATGTGAACGCGGTGAACAGCCATGCGAACAGCCTGGCGCAGGATTACGCGCTGGTGATTTCCAGCGGCAACGTCGTGCCGTCCAACCGCGTGGACCTCACGGTCACCGGCCCGACCTTCACGAACGATCCGACGGCGCGCATCAGCGCGCTCATTCCCGCGACCAATGCGACGTTCGCGGCTTTGTTGGACCAGCGGGTGGGCGCGAACAATCCGCTCATCGTCAGTACCAACGGCGCGAGCAACCAGTGGGCGTTTTTCACTTATCAGAATGTATCGAACACCGCGTTCCGGTACGTGGCCATCGTTACGTTCTTCCCGCTTGAGTTGTCGCTGCCGCGGTATCGCGAGGCGGACATCGATCTATATGTGGCGCGGGGCGCCAATGGCTCGAATCTGTTCAACCTCGATACCGATGTCATTTCCAGTTCGACGCGATCCACGACGCGCGGCGGCACCGAAATGCTGCTCTTCACCAATGCCGGAGGGAGTGAAGTGTTTCACATCGGCGTGAAGTCCGAAGACCAGCAGGGGGCGAACTTCAGCATCTTCGCCGTGTCGAGCGACCGGCCCTTCAGCGAACGCGACGCGAGCAACAACATCGTGGCCCAGGCCATTCCTTTGCCGGTTTCCATTCCCGACGGCTCGCCGGACAAACCGGGCGGCACCAATCTCTTCGCGCTCGTGTTCGAGCCGAACGTGAACATCCAGCGCGTTTACGTGACGAACAGCATTTACCACGAAGACGGCGGCGATCTCATCGGCATCCTCAGCCACCAGGACATCGAAGATCAAAACGAAGTCTCGGTGACGCTGAACAATCACCGCACCTGGCAGGGGTTCCAGGAAGTGATTTATGACGACAGCGAGCAGGGCGATTTGGGCGACGAGACGGACAACCCGCCCGTCCTCCCGCCCGACGGTCCCGGACGCCTGCGCGACTTCGTGGGCCAGCAGGCCTATGGCTTGTGGGGCTATACCATTTCCGACAACGCGCTCTTTCAAACGGGCCTGGTGCAGGAACTGACGCTGGTGATCCAACCCGCCAGCACCAACAACGACGACGCCGTGAACCTCACCGCGACCGTCCAGCCGCTGCACTGGATCTACGCCGGGTTCCGAGTGCCCGCCGATGCCACCAACGTCCAACTCTGTCTCAAGACCGATGGCGACGCGGAACTTTATTTGCGCCGCGAGGATTTTCCGACCTTCACGTTGTTCGACAAGATGAGCAACATGGTCCCGCCCGGCGCGTGCATGAACTACGGCTTGATGGATGACCCGCCGCTCAGCCCCGGCCGATACTTCGTCGGCGTTTACAATCCGTCGGCCAGCGCGGCGATCAACATTCACCTCGTCGTCACCGTGCAACGCGGGCTGGTTCCGGACCGGACCATTATCACCGCCAACGACAACCTCCTGTCGCTCACCGACGACGCGACGACCAACTCGACCATGTTCGTGACCAACCGCGGCTTCGTCACCAGCGTCGAGGTGGACGTGCGGATCAACCATCCGCGCATCGCCGACCTGGCGCTGCACCTGGTCAACCCGCTGGGCACCCGCCTGCTCCTCGCCGAAAACCGCGGCCGCGACACCACCAACGGCTACGGCGTTTCCATCAACCCAGTCGTCATCACCAACTTCGGGGCGCGAATCCTCGATACGAGTTTCGAGGGACTGGGTACAGTAGGGGTGCCAGCGGGACAATATCATGCGGGCTGGCAGGTCGAATCGGGCGATATCGAGGTTCTCGACTTTCAACCCGGCAGGCCCTTAAGAGCGCATACTGGAACAAACATTATAGATATTAATGGTAGCGTCCCTGGGATTATTTCGACCAATGTCACGTTGATTCCCGGCCGGTCATACCTTCTTTCTTTCGCGTATTCGAGGAATCCCGATGCTGGCCCTGCGACCGCACGAATTTCCATATCGAATTCGGTAGCTTTGACCGTGACCTCTCCCGCAGCGACTCCATGGTCGGACCTTCAATGGAAATCAACTTCTACAGTATTCCGCGCGACGGTCGCTGTGAATCGCGTTGAGATTCGGGCAGTTAGTTGGCCGCAGCCTCAGACTGGGGTGTTGTTTGATACAATCAGAATCGATGAAGTAGAAGTCACCACCAATAGCCTTCTCTACGCCACCTTCACGGACGACACGTTGAAGGCCCTCTTGCCGATCAAGTTCGCGCCGCCGCCATTCGGCGACACGAACTTTTTTGGAACGAACAGATTCATCAACGGTCTTGAGGGAACGAATGGCGGGAACTTCGACAATCCGAATATCTATACGAACAGAAATCTCTTCACCAATGGGCAATCGTTCGAC